>CALGGP010000195.1 GCA_937915885.1 uncultured Selenomonadales bacterium
CCGCCCACCCGCCCATGAAAAAATTTTTTTCAAATAAAGGGCGCCGACAACGCGGGTGGGAACATCGTCCTCAGTTGGGCGCTGCCATTGGAGGGCGGGGGCGTTGGCGGCGCCCCCTAATTCGTCGCCCTCCGCGCGGAGATGATCCGATTGATGCCTTCCTCGAATGAAATTGTCGGCTCGAATCCGACGTCGCGACGGAGATCGGAAATATCCGCCTGCAGGAACATCACTTGATTTTTCGAGTACGGCTTTTCGCCGAAGATCAGCGGCACGGTCGATCCCGTCAGTCGATGAATTATTTCGATGTACTCTTTCAACGGTCGAGCGACGCCCGAGCCGATCACATAAACTCCGCGCGCGCGATCACTTTCGCCCAACAATCGGAAGCACCGCGCGGCGTCGTCGGCGTAGAGATAATCCCATAATTGATCGCCGCCCGTCAATTGCGGGCGTTGATTTTCGAGATAACTGCGGACGAGATAACTGATCAAAGTGTTGGCGCCGTCGTTCGCGCCGTAAGTGCTCACGATGCGGAGGTGAACAAAATCAATCTCCAATTTTCGACAGAGAGATTCTGCCAACCGTCCCGCCGCGTATTTCGCAACGCCGTACTCCATCGTCGGCTTGATCGGAGTGTCGCGATTGAGCGGCTGATCGGTCGAGCCGTACTCGGCTTGAGAGCCGGCGAATAAAAATTTCCGACAACCGAATTTTTTTGCCAGCCGGACGGCGTCGAGAGTATATTGAATGTTGAGCGCCTGCAACTCGGGATCAAGTCGGAGATCGTTGCCGTCGGCGTCGCGCCCCGTCCAGCCCCAACCAAAATGATAAAACACATCCGCGCGGAGCGACGCTCCTTCGGGGGGTTGGGGGCTTGCCCCCGAGGGGTGGGCGGGCGGGAAAAAATCTTTCATTTCGTCGAGATCGCACTCAAAAAGTTTTACGTGATCCGATTGCGGCAGCCGATATAAATTTTTCGAGCCCCGCCGCGCAATCGCGATCACTTCGATCCCGTTACGCAAACACTCTTCGATCAGCGCCACGCCCAACATACTCGTCGCGCCCGTTATCACCACTCGTTTCATTTACATCCGCTCCTCCGGCGCGCGCCGCGCCACATATCCGATCACTTCCAACTTCAAATCCTGATGCTTTAAAAAGTCTATCGCCATGTCGATCGACGCCTGCGCGCCCGATAATCCGACGATCATTCGCCCGAACGGAATCCCATGAATTTGATCGAGATTGCCGAATAACATTGTGCACTCGACCGTCGGCACCGCGCGGATCATTCGCGCCAACGCCGGATCGTCCGCCGACTCGCCGATGAATATCAGTCGGAGCAACAGCAGAGCGCCCGGCGTCGCGAACGTCGAGATCGCATTGCCGCGAAACGCGATCGGCAATTCGTTCGACAGCAGCACGCTGATAAATTCTTTCGTGATCGGCTGTTGCGGATTGGTGAAGACGTCGACCACCGAGCCTTCTTCCGCGATCACGCCGTCGGAGATCACCGCAACTTTGTCGCAAATGTCCTTGATGACTTGCATCTCGTGAGTGATGACGACGACCGTCAAAGACAATTTTCGATTGATGTCGCGGATCAGCTCGAGGATTGATTTTGTCGTTTGCGGGTCGAGCGCCGACGTTGCCTCGTCGCATAAAAGCACTTTCGGATCGGACGCCAGCGCTCGCGCGATGCCCACGCGCTGTTTTTGTCCGCCCGACAATTGCGCGGGATATTGCCCCGCCTTGTCGCTCAGCCCGACCAAATTCAACAGCGGCTCGACCTTCGCCTTGATTTGATTCTCCGGCACGCCCGCCAAGCGCAACGGAAATGCTGTATTGTCGTACACCGTTGCCGACGACAGCAGATTGAAGTGCTGAAAGATCATTCCGATCTGCTTGCGCATGTCGCGAAGTTCGGCGTCGTTCATGGTGGTGAGTTCCTTGCCGTCGACGAGCACCGAGCCCGCCGTCGGACGCTCGAGCATGTTGATGCAACGAATCAACGTCGATTTACCCGCGCCCGACAAGCCGATGATGCCGAAAATTTCTCCGCGCTCGATGTGCAGATCGATCCCTTTGAGTGCGGGCACGTCGCCGTTGGCGGTGCGATAAATTTTTTCGAGTCCCATCAATTTTATCATTAGCATCGTCCTTTCGACGCCGATTGTAAAGCACGACGCCGATAATTTCAACGGGCAAAATCGGAGCTCAACCGTTGAATTTTTTGCGCGTGGCGGTGTCCTCGAAACAAAAATAATCGGGACGATGGCGCGACTCGGTGTATTCAAACTGAATGCCGTCGCTGTTAAACACACGACCGCTGACGACCGCCAAACAATTATAATCCGCCGGCTCAAGATGCTGCCGATCCTCTTCGTTTGCCAGCTCGGTAGTCATTCGTCGCTTGCTCGTCATGATCTTGACGTGCAATTTTTTTTCGAGATACTCATAAATGGAACTGCAAGCAATTTCTTCCGTCAGATCGAGCGCGACGGAGGCAAGAAAATAATTCTTGTCCAAAATCAAAGCCTTGCCGTTGACAAATCGGACACGACGCACATCGTAGAGTTCATCGCCGATTTTAAAGCCGCTCCGAACGGCTATTTTTTCGTCGGCAATAATTTTTTCGAGCCGCACGACTTTTGTGGCGTATGAAAAACCGTTACGGATTGCCGCCTCCTTGAAAGATTCGATGCCGCCGATCTTGAAAACATTCCGCTCGATCGGCTCATAAATAATGCGGACTCGACTGCCCTGATTCGTTTGAATGTAGCCGCGCCGAGTCAGTTCAGCGAGCGCGCGACGAACGGTGGCGCGTGAGCTGGCGTATATCTTCGTCAATTCGTTTTCGGACGGAAGAAACGTATTAAATTCGTAATCGCAGGTCTCGATTTTATTCTTCAAATCGGCATAGATTTTATCAAATTTACTCTCCGGCACAACACGCCTCTGCCGAAAGATTGTAGCGACAAAATCTTTTCCGTCCGTCATGTTGCAACCGGCAGCCCGGAGAGTATTAAATCGCCGAATCCAATACTGTTCTCGTTCATCGAGCTCCGTATGTGTGTTGCAATGTTCCAGAACTTCGACCTTGAAGTTGTCGATCCCGATCGCTCGGATCAGCCGATCGATGAATTGATAACCGCCTTTGTGTTGCGCCATCCGCACGTCGAGATCGCGGCTCGTCTGCCCGATGTATCGAAGTTCGCGGAACTCGTCGAGCGTGCAACTGATCATGTACACCAACATAAAACCTCGCCCCTTTGACATTGACACATACGGGCGAGACTGTTATAATGATCGTCAAGAGCCTCGCGCCGTGCGCATTTGACTGTAGCAAGCAGATTGTATCACAGCCGAGGCTCCCTCGTCAATAAGCCCGTCGGGGCATTTTTTAGTTTCAAAAACTGTATCGATTCGCTGTATCTTTTCGAGAACGGTACTAAAACTCTCGTCGAGCTCAGTCAATTTTGGGCGGGCATGGATCACTTCCTCCGGCTCATCGGCGAGGCGGTCTTTCATCTCGGAATCCCCGTCGGAATTTGTTAGTCTGTTGTACGAAAACCGGGGGCACTCCGATCCTCGGCATCATTCTCGGCTTGACGCTCGTCAGCGGACAATTGCTCAACGCTTACGCCGTCGCTACCACGCCCCCCGATTAAGTCACATAAGTCCAGTGATGACCATCAATCGTACGTTCCCCTCTACATGCTCGCGTCAAAACGTGTCGAGATATTTTATCGGTTCGCGATGAATTGAGCCATTCGAGTGCCGCCTTCATCGACGGAAATACGAGATCAAGTTCGATGCAACGAACAGCTCGTTTGGTCGCGGCGGACTCGGACATCTTCGCTCTCGTCTCAGCGCTTGCTCTCTTTCCCGTACCGGCGGCAGACAGTTTTGCGCGTGTCGCGCTCGACACGGAGTGACCCATCTTAGCCGCCGAGATTGCCGCACAGTGCTCGGGGCTGAAGACTCTGCCCTTCAATGCCGCCGATATTTTTGCGCGTTGCGCGGGCGAAACGGGGCGACCTTTGCGCATCGCCGACAACCGCGCGCTCAATTCCGGCGTGGTGATGTAACCGGTCGAGCCCTCGCCGCCGTCAGTCAAATTGTAACCGTTCGGAAATTTTGTGCGGAGCTCGGCAATCCAAAATATCTCCCAATAGTTGAGTTCCGTCGCCGTAAAACATACTTCGATGATCTCGACCGAGAAGTTGTTAAACCCGTGTTTGCGGATCGCGCGATCGACGTACAACGCGTCTCGACGGTTGCGTTGATGTTCATTCAAGCGCTCCTCCAAAGGTCGGCGCGTTTGTCCGACATACTGTTTACCGTTAAGTCGATTCGTCAGCAGATAAATCACCATCATACGGTCTCGCCTCCAATGTTGACATTCACGGGCGAGATATCTATAATAACTTACAGAAGGCTCGCGCCGTGATCGTTTGGTTCTAAGCAGGTCGATTGTATCACGGTCGAGCTTTACGCGTCAATAAGCCCGTCGGGGCATTTTTTGTTGCCATCAAACCGTCGAACGAGACCGTTTGCGCTCCCGTCTCGGGCAAAATCACCGTGCTTATGGAGGACTCCAAACACACCGTCGGCATGACGCTTTCAAACGGCGCCGAAATTCTGATTCACGTCGGCATCGATACCGTTTCGATGAACGGCGACGGATTCATGTATCTCGTCAAGGTCGGCGACAACGTCAAGGCGGGCGATCCTCTGATCAAATTCAGTCGCGAAAAAATCAAAGCGGCGGGGCATCCCGACACTGCGATCTTCGTCGTCACCAATCCCAACGGCGCCGCGTTTAAATTCAACACCGGCATGCAGGGCAAGACCGGCGAGACAGTCGTTGCATCTTACTAAAAAAATATTTGAGGGGCATTTTTGATGAGAAAAACAGCGGCATTATTGACGGCGGCACTTTCCTCGGTAATCGAAACATCACGCGCTACGAAATGGCTCAAATGGTGGCGAAGGCGCTCGCTCGTGCACCGCAGGGCGGCACCGATCGCGCGGCGCTCGATCGTCTCGCGGCGGAGTTTGCCGACGAGCTCAATAATCTTGGCGTCCGCGTCAGTGAGCTCGAAAAATATGCCGACCGCGTCAAAATCAACGGCAAGATCGAGTACACCTATCACAGCTACCGTCCCGAGTCGTATAACAGCGGCGTCAAGCAGCGGCATCGCGTCAATGATGATACGTTCGTGTTTCGTTTCGAGCAGACGGCGACCGTCAACGATCACCGGTTCCTCCGGGGCGTATCGACGGCAAGAACAACATGAAGACCAACACGCACGATCAGAGCGATTTTTACTTCGTGCGCGACCGGGGCAGGGCAATTACGACAATCTCCGAATCCGCGTCGGCAAGCCCGATCTCTATACGAATGAGGACGGTCTGATTTGGGATAGCGATTACTCCGGCGCCGATATTCGGTTCGGCAAGCGGCTGCAGACGACCATCTACGCCGGACGTTTTTCCGATGATCAGGTCGGCGGCGGCACGCGCGGATATTATTATCATTACGGCAATCGGGCGCCGGGCAATGATCCCTCGAGCTTCCAAGCGATTAATATTCAATACGTGCCTGCCGAAAATAAAGGGCTTTACGGCGGCGCGGCGTATTATCACATTGAGGATGACGACTTAAAAACTGCCGGTCGCGGTTATTCCGATAAAAACGGCGGCGAGGACGAGGCAAGTATTTGGTCGGCGAATGCGGGCTATTGGTTCGGGCATAAGTTCAGAGTGTACGGGGCTTATGCGCAGAACACGAAGGCGGACGTTGAGGATTATTCTTGGCAGGCGCAGGCGCGTTACGGCAACTACGGCGATCTGTCGAAGAAAGGCGATTGGGCGATCTTCGCGGGATATAAGCGGCAGGGGACGAATACCTCATTCAGCGCGGTGAATTGGGACGACGTCATTCTCGGCACCAAAGGTTGGAACGTCGGCGCGGCGTGGGCTCCGCTTGACAACGTCGGCGTGATCGTGAAATTCTTCGACGGCGACTACATCACAGGCAAAGGCGACGCCGAAAAACTTTTCGCGCGCGTTGAGCTCTTCTACTGATCAATGGAGGAATTGTAAATGAGTACAGCATTAATTACCGGAGCGTCGAGCGGGCTTGGCAAAGAACTTGCACGCATTCACGCCGAACGCGGCGGCGATCTGATCATCGTGGCGCGGTCGGTCGAAAAGCTCAACGATCTCAAACGGGAGCTCGAGTCCAAACATGGAGTGCGCGTTTACGTCTTGCCGAAGGATTTATCGAAGTGGACGGCTCCTGAGGAAATATATGCGGAGCTCAAAAACGAGAACATTCCCTTCGACATTCTGAGAAACTGTTTTTGAAAGACTTCGTCGAGCGCGGGAGCGGTCGGATTCTCAACGTGTCGTCGACGGCGGCGCTTTTTCCCGCAGGACCGTTGCAGGCGGTGTACTTCGCGAGTAAATCTTACGTGACGGCGCTCGGAGATGCGATTTGGCAAGAAATTCAAGGCACGGGCGTGACGATCACGACGTTGATGCCGGGCGGAATGGACACGGGCTTTGCAAAGGCGTCGAATTTGGAAGGAACGTCTCTTGCGAAGGCAATGATATTCACACCGGACGTGGTAGCGCTCGACGGCTACGAGGCGATGATGCGCGGCGACATGGAGGTTGTGTCGAAGTTGACGCCCGAGCAGGAAGAATGGTTCAAGACGATCCCGATCACTCCGAAGGAAATTTTAATCAAACAGATTTTCGAGATGCAGTCCTAAAAAAAATTTTCGGAGGCTCAAGCATGAATTTCAGTGACAAGGTTGTGTATCAGATTTACCCGAAGTCGTTTTGCGATTCAAACGGCGACGGGAACGGCGATATTCGCGGCATTATCGGCAAGCTCGATTACTTGAAAAGGCTCGGCGTCGATTTAATTTGGTCGACCCCGTTCTTCGTGTCGCCGATGAATGATAACGGCTACGATGTCGCCGACTATCGAGCGATCGATCCGCGCTTCGGCACGATGTCCGATGTCGAAGAGTTGATCGCCGAGGCGGATAAGCGCGGGATCGGTCTGATGTTCGATATGGTGTTCAATCACACGTCGACGGAGCACGAATGGTTTCAGCGCGCGATCAAGGGCGAGCAAAAATATATCGACTACTACATTTTCAAGGACGGCGCGCCCGATAAGCCGCCCACCAATTGGGAGTCGAAGTTCGGAGGCAACGCGTGGGAATATGTCCCGCACCTCAAAAAATGGTATCTGCATCTGTTTGACGTGACGCAAGCCGATCTCAATTGGGAGAATCCCGAAGTCCGCGCGGAGCTCAAAGATATTTTGTGTTTTTGGAAGTCGAAGGGGCTGAAGGGCTTCCGCTTCGACGTGGTGAATTTGATCAGCAAGCCCGCCGAGTTCGTTGACGACGATCGCGGCGACGGTCGGAGATTTTATACCGACGGGCGGCACGTGCACGAGTTTTTGAAGGAGCTCGTTGCCGACAGCGGCATCGACGGGATGATCACGGTCGGCGAGATGTCGTCGACTTCGCTCGACAATTGCATTCGATATACCAATCCGAATGAGCACGAGCTGTCGATGGCGTTCAGTTTTCATCATCTGAAGGTCGACTACAAGGACGGGCAAAAGTGGGAGCTGATGCCGCCCGATATCGGCGCGTTGAAAAAATTGTTTGCGACGTGGCAGGAGGGCATGTCTGACGCCGGCGGTTGGAACGCGGTTTTCTGGTGCAATCACGATCAGCCGCGCGCGATCTCTCGTTTCGGCGACGACAAAAATTATTGGGCGCAATCGGCGAAAATGCTTGCCGCCGCGATTCATTTCATGCGCGGCACTCCGTACATCTATCAGGGCGAGGAGCTCGGCATGACAAATGCCAAGTACACGTCGATCGATCAATATCGCGATGTTGAGTCGCTCAATTATTATAACATCATGCTCAAAAACGGCAAGACCGTCGAAGAGGCGATTGAAATTCTCGGGGAGCGTTCTCGAGACAACGGTCGGACGCCCATGCAGTGGTCGGCGGAGAAACACGCGGGCTTCTCGACCGTCGAGCCGTGGATCATTCCGCCCGACAATTATAAGACGATTAACGCCGCCGCCGAAGTCGATGATCCCGATTCGGTGTTTAACTTCTATCGTCAGTTGATCGCGCTCCGAAAAAGATATAAAATCATTGCCGACGGCGATATCAAATTCATTGAGCCCGATAACAATGATGTGCTCGCTTATGAGCGCACGCTCGGCGATCAGAAATTGACAGTGCTGTGCAACTTCCGCGATCATGACGTTCGGCTCAGACAGTCCGTAAAAGATTTTGGCGGAGAAAAATTGATCGGCAACTATGACGGCGTTGAGGATTATCTCCGTCCATTCGAGGTGGCAGTGTTAAAATGAAAATCGATTTGACGGTCGAGCTGACGAAGGATCGGCTCGATCATTTGATGGCGCGCTCGAGCAAAAAGGGTTTGATGAGCGTCGGACACTTCGGCACGCATTTTGATTCGATGGGAAAAATTTTTCCGCTCGACTTTACCGAGAGTCGCGGAGTTATTTTCGACGTGAGCGCGGTCGAAGGACGCGAGATTGATGTCGGCGATATCGACTTCGATCGGATCCGCGCGGAAGATTTTGTATTGCTTCGGACGGGTGTCACCGAGCGACACACTTACGGCTCCGAAGAATATTTTGCCGACACCACCGCGCTGTCGTGGGCGCTGATCGAAAAAATTGTCGAGCGCAAAGTCCGAATGATCGGCGTCGATCGGAGCGGCATTCGCAACGGCATCGATCATCCTAAAGCCGACAATTATTGCGCCGAGCACGGCGTCTTCGTCGTTGAAAATCTCGTTAATCTCGACAAGCTCCGCGCGGAAGTCGGCGATCGAGATTTCATCGTCCACATCTACCCTTGGAACATTCGAGACTTCACCGGCATCCCGTCGCGCGTCGTCGCCGAATTCGATTGAACCTTTTACTTTGACAAAAATGTTTGCATCGGCTATCATGCTCGAAAAATTTTTTTTGTCGAAAGGAAGTAATTCAACGTGTTCTTCAGTAAGAAAAAATTCCTCATCGGCGCGCTCGCAATCGGCAGTATGATGCTGTTCAGCGGTTGCGGCGGCGGAGATCAGCCCGCAACCTCGAGCGGCGGCGGCGAAGAGATCATCGTCGGCTCCAATTTCGAGTTGACGGGCAATCACGCTCAGTACGGCTCCAATTCCAACAACGGGCTCAAGCTCGCGCTCAAGGAAGCCAACGATGCCGGCGGCGTCAACGGCAAGAAATTTAAAATTATCGAGGCGGACGCCAAATCCGAAACTGCCGAGTCCGTCAACGCCGCGACCAAGTTGATCTCCGATGACATGGCTCAGGTGCTCGTCGGTCCCGCCGTCACCGCCAACGTCATTGCCGAGTCGCAGGTCGCCACCGAAAATAAAATCCCCGTCATCGCCCCCGACGCCACCAACCCCGACGTCACCGTCGAAAACGACATGGTCAAGCCGTATATTTTCCGCAGTTGCTTTATCGATCCTCAACAGGGAACCGTGATGGCTCAATTCGCGATCAAAGACCTCAACGCGAAAACCGCCGTCCTTTATCTCGATTCCAGCTCCGACTACTCCAAGAGTCTCGGCAAGGTGTTCAAAGAAAAATTCGAGTCCGAGGGCGGGCAAGTCGTGATGGAGGAAGCGTTCCTTGCAAAGGATCAAGACTTCAAAGCGACGCTGACCAAAATTCAAAACGCCAACGCCGATGTGATCTTCGTGCCGGCGTATTATGAGGAAGTCGGCAAGATCGTCAAGCAGGCGCGCGAGTTGGGCATCACGGCGGCGATGCTCGGCACCGACGGTTGGGACGATCCGAAAGTCATAGACATTGCGGGCGCCGACGCGCTCAACAATACTTTCTTCTGCACTCACTACTTCGACAAGGACGAGGACGTTCAGCCGTTCATCGAGGCGTATCGCAAAGAGTACGGCGGCGATCCGAATGTGTTTGCGGCGCTGGGCTATGACGCGGGCAAGATGCTGATAGATGCGGTCGAGCGCGGCGGCACCGATTCCGAAAAGATTAGAGACAATCTCGAGAACATAAAAGATTTGCGTGTCGGCACGGGCGTTATCACGATGGATCCGAAGACGCACAATCCGATCAAGGGCGCGGTGGTCATCGAGACGAAAGACGGCGAAAGATCGCTCCGCGCGAAGATTGCACCCGAGGGATAAATTTTCTCCCGAAAAAAAAATCGGCTCCGATTGCGGTCGGAGCCTTTTTTTATTGATTGCGGTTGATGTCGTCAATCAATCGCGACAACGGTCGAACATAGGATTGCATGCCCGCGTGTTCGGCGCATCTGATATAAATCGGGCTGTCGTCGAGCAGATAAAATATTTGACGCTGCTCGCCCAATCGCACAATTTTATCGTCCGACAGATCACTGTCGAATGTGATCAGATGCCAAATTTCCTTGATTTTGAAGTGCGACAGAGTACCGCGATCGGCTTGCGATAATTGCTTCCAACGCTCGCGCAGAGTCCGCTTGCAACTGATGCCGATGCTCCAACCGTCCTTGCATCGAAACCACTTGTCGACTTCAATATCTTGATCGAAGTGCGACGGTCGTTCCGACGATTTTATATTGAAGTACTCGAACAAAAAATTCGTCACCGATTCGAGCGATTGTCCGCCGCGAGATTTGCGCTTCTGCCCCGCGCGTCGTTCAAATTCCTGCACAAATGCCGTCAACATGATACTGTCGTCGATAGTATCATGGGCAATGCTCAGTCCGGCAATGTTGTCGAGCAATTGATTAAATGCCTCAACTATCGCCGCGCGCTCGACATCGAGACAACCACGAACGCCTAACTTATCCCAGATGCTGATAACCAAGCCTGCCTTCTCTCGACCGTAAGTATCTAAAATGATTTTCGCCGCTTTTGACGAAAAATCGTAATCCGACGACGGGATTGTTTTCAACGCACGATTGATCGGCGCCACGACATATTTCATCGCGATGCAGAATACCGTCACGTCATTCAAATTTTTGATCTCATCATCGAGACAACGACAAAAATTTTTGTGCTTGGAATAAACTTTAGTCTTTGCGTCCGACATCTTTAAAATTTCGTCGAGCAAAGTCTTCTTGGTGATGTGAAACTTCTCGTCGGCGTTAAACTGATGCTCGGCGATTATTTTTTCGACGAACGCAATTAATTTCAGCATCTCAACTTCTTTGGAACGTCCGAGACTGCCGTATTGATCGGTGTCGAGCAGATAGCGCGCGAACCAATAAACATTCCTGAACGGCGACCGCTCAATTCGCATCGCTATATTTTGAAACTCAACTGCAGACATTCTTCGCGTCGCCTCCAATCGTCCCCGTCAATCCGCGCCTGCGCCATTCGACAATATTCTTCCGATTGCTCGATCAAGATGAAGTGCCTGCCAAATTTTTTCGCCGACACCCCCGTTGTGCCCGAGCCTCCGAACGGATCGAGAATGAGATGTCCTTCAACACTCGATATGATCCGATCGGTCAACGCTTCGGGGAATGGAGCCGGGTGCGGATTCTTCATCTCCTGTTTGATCTCCCAGACGTCTGTCAATTTGTTTGCGCCCTTCGACAGTCGAAACTCACGACCACACAACAGATAAATCTGCTCGGTCGTCGGTAAAAAATAACCGGGATTGAAATTAATCGCTCCCGCTCGTTTCCAAATTATGATTTGACGCAACGGAAAATCTTCGACGATTACGCCGCGATTTTCTAACAGTCCGCCTTGCACACGATTTTTATTGTTGTAAAAAACTGCGCCGTCATCCTTGATCAAACGACACATCTCGCCGACGCATTCTCTCTGCCACGCCACATATTCATCATAAGGCATGTTGTCATCGTGAGACGCATAGCCGTTTTTGATCGCCGCATTTTTCCATTTGCCCGTCCGAGTATTCTGCTTGAGCCCATTGCCGGTACTGTTTAGCAGATTATACGGCGGCGAAGTGATCACCACGTCGATCGACTTTGACGGCATTCGTCTCATCACGTCAAGCGCGTCGCCGTTAATAATCGTATCAGTCAGCTCGTTGTCGGCAACGTGATCGTTGAGTAACTCCGCGCGGAGAATTTTTGTCGTCACTTCATCAACGGCGCAATCTCCGCGCTCAACTCTTTTGCGCACTTCTTAAACGCCCCGCGCCGCGCCCGCAATTGACTTGCCTTTGAATCCTCTTCGTTCGTTGCGCTCGCCGTTTTTAAGACTTTTCGACGGTCGATCAAAAATACGTTGACGTTCACCGACAGCCGCGACCGCTTACGTTGCATTTCCGCCACCGAGTCTTCGACTTTCAAAAAAATTACCTTGTCGTACGCCCCGTAGGATACGAAGTCGATGAAGTCTCTCTGTGTCGGCTTTTGCTCCTCCAAATAGCCCTTGTCGAGCCAGAAATTTTGATATTTGTTTTGCGCGTCCTTGCCGAATTGAATTTGCATCGTGTCACTCGCGAACGGCTTGTAAAAATATTTTTCGACGTACTCGTAGAAGTCCTTCGTCTTGTAATCCGCGCCGCCCACTATCACCACGCCCACCCGTTGAGTCAGCGCCGTCGCCGCAAACGCCGTTGTCGCCGCCAACATCAAAAGCATCGTCAATGCCAAGAATTTTTTCAAGGTTATCGGCTCCTTTGTTTTTGTCGATAATTTTATCCTGCCGACGAGATTTTTTCAATAAAAAACTTTATACAAACACAATCCGTGCGGCGGAGCGGGAGGCGGTGCCTGATTTCGATCGCGGCTCTCGAAAATTTTTTTGAACTCGTCGACCGTCATTCGTCCGCGCCCGACTTTGACGACGGCTCCGACGATGTTTCGCGCCATTTTATATAAAAAGCCGTCGGCGTGTAAACCGATCTCTAAAACTTCGTCGCCGACTATCGACGCGTCAATCATCGTTCGGACGGGATTGCGCTCAACTTCGCTCGACGATCGAAACGCGCCGAAATCATGTCGACCGATCAAAATTTTTAAAGCCGCCGACATATTTTCGACATCGACGGGCGGTCGGACATGCCAAGCGTAGCGATCGATCAACGGATCGGAAGTCTCGTCGACGTGTACTCGATAGACATAAATTTTGCTCACGACGGAGTATCGCGCGGAAAATTTTTCATCGACCTCTCGAGCCGCGCGGACAACGATATCGGGCGGCAGGACGGACGCGGCGGCGATCAGAATCTTATCGATCGGAATCGTGCCGTCGGTGTGAAAACTTACGATCTGTCCTCGAGCGTGGACGCCGGCGTCGGTTCGTCCTGCGGCAACTAACTCGATCGAACCGCCGAAAATTTTTTCGAGCCGCGTCTCTAAAACATTTTGGATCGCCGTCCAACGCGTTTGTCGTTGAAAGCCGTGATAATTCGTCCCGTCGTAGGCGACCGTCAAAGCTATATTCCTCATCGAGCGAGCGGATTAAAGGAATTTGCGGCATAAAGGCAGAATACAAAGCGGATGAAAATTTTTATGGCGCTTCTGTCGAACATAGTAATCACCTCGGAGGGATTATATGAGAAAAAATGAGGCGATGCAAATTATTTACGATGAGGGGCGTTGCGTGCGATGCGGCTTATGCGTGACGGATGCGGAGGACGGCGGCGTTCGACTGATTGACGGTCGGATTGTGCTCGACGGGCTCCGCGCGGAGGATTGGGCGATGATCGCGGCGATATGTCCGACGGGAGCGATTTCGATAGAGAGGAGCGAATAAATTATGAGGCTGGCGATAATTGGGACGGGAATGATAGTTGGCGAGGCACTGACGGCGTTGAAGCCGATCGGCGGGATCGAAGTGACGGCGATTTACGGGCGGTCGCGCGAGAAGGCGGAGCGGTTGGCGACGGCGCACTCGATCGGAAAAATTTATACGGATTACGATCAACTGTTGGCGGAATCGACGGCGGAGTTCGTGTACATCGGGCTGATCAATCGGCTGCATTACGAGTATGCGCGGCGTGCGCTGCAGGCGGGCGTGAATGTGATCGTCGAAAAGCCGTTCGCAACGTCGACGTCGGAGGTCGAAGAAATAATCTCGATAGCGCGGTCGAAAAAACTTTACGTGTTCGAGGCGGTGACGCCGTTGCACAATCCGAATTTCGAGAAGATCAAAGAATTGCTGCCGACATTGGGGACGATCCGCGCGATGCAGGCGAATTACTCTCAGTATTCGAGCCGCTACGATCGATATTTGGCGGGCGAAGTATTGCCGTCGTTCGATCCGAAAGAGTTCGGCGGGGCGTTGGCGGACATCAACATTTACAATTTGAATGTGATCGTAGGATTGTTCGGGGAGCCGACGTCGGTAGAGTATGCGGCGAACATCGGATTCAACGGCGTCGACACATCGGGCGTGGTGCTGATGAAATACGACGGGTTTGTGGCGACGGCGCTTGGCGCAAAGGATTCGTCGAGCCCGTGTTTTGTATCGATCCAAGGGGAGCGGGGCTGGCTGAAGGTTGAAGGAGCGCCGAATGCTTTCAAGGCATTTACGGTTTGTGTCGACGGTCGGACGGAGCGTTATGAGCTTGGTCGCTACGAGCATCGAATGAGCCATGAGTTTGAAGAATTTGCGGCGACGTACGCGGCGGGCGATTATCAAAAAATGAGCGCGGGGCTGGACGTGTCGTTGTCGGTGATGCGGACGGCGGAGCGCGCTCTTCGTCGGATTCAAAAGGCGTAGCCTTTATGGGGCGGGTGG
>CALGGP010000196.1 GCA_937915885.1 uncultured Selenomonadales bacterium
ACGGTCCCGCCGCCAAATCCGTCATCTTCCTCAGCGCAGATGCTTTCGGAGTGCTGCCGCCCGTTTCGATCCTCACTCCCGAGCAGTGCAAGTACTATTTCTTGAGCGGCTTCACCGCGAAACTTGCTGGCACCGAGCGCGGCATCACCGAGCCCACCCCGACGTTCAGCGCGTGCTTCGGTCAAGCGTTCCTCGAGCTGCATCCGACCAAATACGCCGAGGAGCTCGTCAAGCGCATGGAAAAATCCGGCGCCAAGGCTTATCTCGTCAACACCGGTTGGAACGGCACCGGCAAGCGCATCTCGATTAAGGATACGCGCGGCATCATCGACGCGATTCTCGGCGGCGCAATCCTCAACGCTCCCACCAAAAAGATTCCGATCTTCAATCTCGAGGTTCCGACCGAGCTCGAGGGCGTTGCGACCAACATTCTCGACCCGAAGAACACCTACGCCGACGGCGCCGAGTGGGATCGCAAGGCGAAAGATTTGGCGGAGCGCTTCATCAAGAACTTCAAAAAGTACGAGTACAACGCGGCGGGCAAGGCTCTCGTCCCTGCAGGTCCGCAACTCTGATCGATAAATAAATTCCGTCGATCGTCGGAACGATCGGCACTATAAAAATGTTTTCGGCTCAAAAAAATTTTCGGGCGTCCGGGCGATCGGGCGCCTCTTTTGATCTCAGCGTTGATAGTGCCTCTGCCTGTGACCGAAATCATGTTTTCGGCAAAAAAAAATTTTATGGTTCGATGCCAATCAAAACGATCGGCACCGACGGATTTGATCGACCCTCACGGACAATGTTTGTCAGCTCGTTTTCGTACCAAGCGACGCCCGAAGACATCTCGGACATCAGACTATGCATCGGAATGATCTCGACGCCCACATCAATATCTCCGCGCTCGTAAAAAAATGTGTGCTTGACGTGGAGATCGTACTGCACGGCGAAATATTTTCCGAGCTGAACTTCGACCGCCACCCGATCTTTGACGAAGTCCACCTGATTATAAGTCTTATAGGCGGCGAATCCGCGCGCCTCGATCGCCCGCTTCTGCTCCTTTTTGTCGCCGATGTGGACGGTGTCTCGCGTCGTTTGAAGGTCTTCGTTGACGTAGTAATTCGTTCTCAGCTCCTGCCAATCGCGCGCATAAAATTCTTGCGCAAAGAGTTCATTCATATCCTTCGGCGAATACAGCCGCCGCCCGCGTTTATTTTTTTCCTTGCTGATTTTGTTAAACGCCTCCGACGCGTCGACGCAGGCAATGATGTTTTCGATCTCGACCAAAATATTTTTCTTATGGACGATCAAAAATTCAATCCCATTCAAGTGACTGTACCACCGGCTCATCTTCACGCCGCGCCGCCCCCCATTCCAACGGTCGTTGAGCAAGTTTATCGGTCGGCTTGGGCTCGTACACTTGACGGCGGATCGGACGAGTCGGCAACAGATCATTCCTCAACAGTTCGAGCCGCCGACGCCCGATCGCCACATACTCCGCCTCGAGCTCCGAGCCGTACGCCCGCCGATCATTTTTCAGCGCTCCGATCAGCGTCGACGCCACGCCCGCGAACGGATCGAACACAATATCATCGGGCTCCGTCAACGCCAACACGCATCGTTCAACCAACTCGACGGGATATTGACACGGATGCGCAACTTTTTCAATGTGATTGGCTTTGACGTTGGGAATATCCCACAATCCGCAATCCCAATCGTCGATCAGCCGCTCGACCGTCATCTGCCACACGTCCGACGGATTTTTTCCGAGCGGATTGCCGCTCAATTGCCCGCGCTTCGCTCCTTTGAAGTGTCGCTTACCCGGATATTTCGACGGCACTCTCACCGCGTCGAGATTAAACGTATATCGATCGGATTTCGTGAACCATAACAGCGTTTCGTATCGCCCGCTGAATCGTTTCGAGCAGTGCAGTCCATGCCCGAAATGCCACACGATCCGATTGCGCAATCGGAGACCGCGCCGTTTGAACAGCGGATAAAAATAAATATCGAGCGGATAAACTTCGCCGCCGTCGACGTAATTGCCGACCTGCCAACACAAACTGCCGTCGTCGGCGACAAGCCGCGTAAACTCATCGAGCAACGGCGACATTGTTTCGAGATATTGCTCGATGCCGACGCGCGTCTCATATTCCTTGCCGATGTTGTACGGCGGCGATGTGATCAACAGTTTGATCGAGCCGTCGTCGAGCGCGCGACAAAAACTCAGCGCGTCGCAACATTCATATCGACATTCTTTCAGTTCCATATCAAGTTTCCTGCAGATTTTATCCCATTCGCCCATTTGCGCCCTGCGCGATCAGTTGAAGGCGAGGCGCCACCGCGGATGGGCATGCCGACCTCTGTCGGGCGCCACACTCAACGGGCGAAGGTGAGGTACCGAATG
The DNA here is from genome assembly GCA_937915885.1 of uncultured Selenomonadales bacterium. Taxonomy (GTDB): domain Bacteria; phylum Bacillota; class Negativicutes; order Selenomonadales; family Selenomonadaceae; genus Quinella. Next base: position 2,405 of record CALGGP010000196.1, read on the forward strand.
CGCGGGTGGGCTGCCGTCATTGGTTGGGTGCCCCGCTCAACGGTTGAAGGGCGCCGCCGACGCGGGGTGGGCATGCCGTCATTGGTGGGGCGCCGCGCTCAACGGTTAAAGGAGAGGCGCCGACGAAGCGGGATGGGCATGCCGTCATTGGTTGGGTGCTCCGCTCAACGGTTGAAGGAGAGGCGCCGCCGCGGATGGGCATGCCGACCTCTGTCGGGCGCCACACTCAACGGGCGAAGGAGAGGCGCCGCCGACGCAGGGTGGGCATGCCGAACTCGGTTGGGCGCCGGGATCAAGGGTTGAAGGAGAGGCGCCGCCAACGCGGGATGGACATGCCGCCCACTGTTGTGCGCCGCGCTCGAGTTGCCCGCCGCGAATAAAGAGCGGGCGCCTACGACGCGGGGTGGGCATGCCTACCTCAGTTGGGCGCCGTCGCCGGTGGGCGGGAGCGTCGGCGGCGCCCTTTTATCGTCGCCCCGTCAACTCCGAAGGTGCCGCCTTCAACGGGTGGGCGGAAAAATTATACGTTGAGCGCCGCGCGGACGAAGTCTCGAAACAGCGGGTGCGGGTGATTGGGGCGCGACTTCAACTCGGGATGAAATTGACAACCCACAAACCACGGATGCAAATCCTTCCTCAGCTCGAGCACCTCGACAAGCGAATCGTCCGGCAACGTACCCGCTATCAACATTCCGTTCTCTCCGAACACCGCGCGGAATTTGTTATTGAACTCGAAACGGTGACGATGCCTCTCACTGATGATCAGCCGCCCGTCGACGTGCTTGATCGTCGCCGCCGTCTTCTCGTCGACCACACTGTATGCCGCCTCCGTCGCCGTCCCGTTCGTCACCTTGCAAGGGTATGCGCCGAGCCTCATCGTGCCGCCTTTATCCGTCACATCAACCTGCGAATCCATCAGCGCGATCACCGGATGCTCCGTCTCGTGATTGAACTCCGTCGAGTTGGCGTCCGCATAACCGCATACGTTTCGCGCAAATTCGATCGCCGCGCATTGCATTCCCAAACACAATCCGAAGAACGGAATTTTATTTTCCCGCGCGAATCGGATCGCTTTGATTTTCCCTTCGATCCCTCGATCGCCGAAGCCGCCCGGTACCAAAATCCCTTTGCAACCGTTGAAAACTTCCTCGAGATCGATCGATGCCGGCTCGATTTTTTCTGCGTTGATCCAAACGATTTTGACGTGCGCCGAGTTTTCGATCCCCGCGTGATGTAACGCCTCAACCACCGAAATATACGCGTCCGGCAGTTCGACATATTTTCCGACCACCGCGATTTTCACCTTGCGCTCGGGATGTTTGATCTTGTAAATCATTCGCTCCCAATCCGCCATCTTCGCCGGCGACAAATTCATGTTCAGCTTGTCGAAGACGATCCGATCGAGCCCCTCCTGTTGCATCATCAGCGGCACTTCGTAGATCGACGACGCCGTCCGATTTTCGATCACCGCCGTCTCGTCCACGTCGCAAAACAGCGCGATCTTTTTCTTCATGTCGCGCGGAATTTCTTTTTCCGTCCGACAAACTAAAATATCGGGCTGGATTCCGATCGCCCGCAATTCCTTCACCGAGTGCTGTGTCGGCTTCGTCTTCAATTCGCCCGCCGCGCTGATGAACGGCAGCAGCGTTACATGAATATAAAGCGCGTCGTTTTTGCCGACCTCTTTTTTGACTTGACGGATCGCTTCCAAAAACGGCAGGCTTTCAATGTCGCCGACCGTCCCTCCGACTTCCGTGATCACCACGTCGGCTTTGTCGAGCTCGGCGACCGCATAAACGCGCTCCTTGATCTCGTTGGTGATGTGCGGAATCACTTGCACGGTCGAGCCGAGATAATCGCCCTTGCGCTCCTTCGACAGCACCGACCAATATACTTTGCCCGTCGTCGTGTTCGAGTTCTTTGTAAGATTGATATCGATGAAGCGCTCGTAATGCCCGAGGTCGAGATCGGTTTCGGCGCCGTCCTCCGTCACAAACACTTCGCCGTGCTGATACGGGCTCATCGTGCCGGGGTCGATGTTGATGTAGGGATCGAACTTTTGAATGGTAACTTTGATGCCGCGACTCTTCAACAGACGACCGAGCGACGCGGCGGTGATGCCCTTGCCGAGCGACGACACCACGCCGCCGGTCACGAAAATATATTTTGCCAAGCCGATCACTCCTGAATGCTTTCAAACATTTTTTCGCGCCGACGAGAAGTAGTTTTCGTCCCGACGGTTGAAGTGCGACGGGCGGTCGAGCGTTTGATCTCGGGCGGATTCCACTCCGTCAAGCCCCACATGCACTCGCCGCGATATTGGAAGCGGCTGTCCATATTGATCATCGTGTAGACTTCGGAGATCGCCGCCGACAGCGATTGCACGGGCTTATGTTTTTTTTCAATGACGTCGAGAATCAAATCTTTGTAGTGAATCGGATTGCCGTTGTTGACGAGAATTTTGTAGGCGACGTCGACCTCCGACATATTGATAAAATCTTCCATAGTAATTCCTCCTCAAGGTTTGCAACGTTGGCAGGGCGAGTAACCGGCGGCGAGCGCCTCGTCACGACTGTTGAACGGGACGAAGTGAGGCGCGTCGGGATATTTGATGGTCGAGCAACCGTAGAAATGAAATTTCATCGACTTGGTATTGCCGAGGTAATTGGGTGCGGCGAGCCCGTGCGCTGCGAAAAGGATCGCCGCCGTCAAGATTGCGATCGAAAAAATTTTTCTCAACACGATCATCATCCTCCCATAATTTTTTTGTCTCCAATAATTTTTGCCCGTCCACCGTCTTTTATCTTAACGAAGGGTTTGAAAGGGTCGCCGCTCAACGCTCCCACCCACGGAGCTCGGCTCCCCGATTTTGGCAGCAATGCCCACCCCGCGTTGGCGGCGCCTTCGACCGCGCGGGGCGGTTTCCGACACTCGGGCGACGACGGCACGGGTGGGAACCGCTTCCTCCGTTGGGCGCCGACCTCGACGGGTGGGAGTGCCGTCGGCGCCCTTCTATCCGTCGCCCACGAACCCCCAATTCCTAATTCCTAATTACTAATTGCCTTTCGGGCGGGTGGGAAAATTTTACATCGAAGTCGGAGCGCTCACTCCCAACAGCCCGAGCGCGTGCCTGATCACATGTCCCGTCACTTTGATCAGCGCCAACCGCGCCTCCGCCAACGGCTGCTCAACTCCGATTATCCGACAGTCACGATAGAAACTGTGAAACGCCGCCGCCACATCATGACAGTATTTCGCGATTCGTTGAGGCGCATACTCCGCCGCCGCCCGATCGATCTCCTCTTCATACTCCGCAATCCGATTGATCAGATCAACTTCCGTCGAGTGCGTCAACAGGTCGAGCCGAGGATTTTCTCCGAGCGTCAAGCCCACCTCCGCCGTCTGACGGAAAATGCTGCTGATTCGCGCGTGCGCATACTGCACGTAATACACCGGATTGTCGTTGGATTTTTTGACCGCAAGGTCGAGATCAAAATCCAATTGGCTGTCGAGCGACCGCATCAAAAATATAAACCGCGCCGCATCGATCCCGACCTCCTCGATCAACTCATGCAGCGTGATGCTTTTGCCCGTCCGCTTCGACATCTTTACGAGCTCGCCGCCGCGATACAGACTCACCATCTGCAACAACAGCACTTTCAACCGATCGGGATCGAAGCCCAGCGCCGCCATCGACGCCTTCACCCGCGCAATATAACCGTGATGATCCGCGCCCCAAATATTTATGAGCGTCCCGAAGCCGCGCTCGAATTTATTTTTATGATACGCGATATCCGCCGCGAGATATGTCGGTTGCCCGTTCTCCCGAATCACCACTCGATCCTTGTCGTCGCCGTACTCCGTCGACTTCAGCCAGAGCGCGCCGTCCTTTTCATAGATCGCGCCCTTCGATTTAAGCGTCTCGACCGCGCTGTTGATCGCGTCGTCGTGCAATGTCCGCTCACTGAACCACGTATCGAACTCGACGCGGAACGCCGATAAATCCTCCTTCAACGCCGCCAACTTCTCAACATACGCCAAGTCTTGGAAAATTTTCAGCCGCTCCGTCTCGTCGAGCGCAAGATATTTGTCGCCGTCGCGCGCAATGATCCTCCGCGCGGTGTCGATGATGTCTTCGCCGTGATAGCCGTCGGCAGGGAACTCGACCGTTTGACCGAGCAACTCGAGATAACGGGCATTGACGGAACGCGCGAGATTATTCATCTGATTGCCGAAGTCGTTGATATAAAATTCGGCTTGGACGTTGAAGCCCGCCGCGCGGAGAATGTTGACGATCGCCGAGCCCGACGCGGCCCCGCGCCCATGCCCGACATGAAGCGGACCGGTGGGATTGGCGCTGACGTATTCGATCTGGATCGGAGCGTCGTCGCGGGCGGGCAATTGACCGTATTGATCGCCTGCGTTGAGAATCGCGCGGAAGTGATCGTAAATGACCGTCGGCTTGAGATAAAAATTCATGAAGCCTGCGCCCGCGATCTCGATCCGATCAAACATCGTCCGATCGATTTTCTCAAGAATGATCTCGGCGATTTTTCGGGGGCTCATGCGGAAAATTTTTGCCGACTTCATTGCAAAGTTGGTGGCGAAGTCGCCGAACTCCTTTTTGGGAGGCACCTCCAACTCGATTGTCGGCAAAGCTGTCGATCCCGACGGAAAAAATTTTTTCTCCCGATTAGGGGCGCTGTCGTCGCCCCCACCCTCGGAGCACAGCGCCCCACCAAGATCGCAGTTCCCACCCGGCGCCGACAGCGCCCGTTCTTCGCAAAGCGCGGCTTTGTAAGGTTGGGCGGACGGGCTCATTTTTTGGGGAACGCCGCCGACGCGTCCATCCACCGGGCGCGGCGCCCGTTCTTCGTCAAGCGCGGCTTCGTAAAGCGGGGCGGGCGGGCTCATTTTTTCATGGGCGTCGCCGACGCGGGTGGGAAGCACTTCATTGGTTGGGCGCCGCGATTCGGGGGCGGGAGCGGCGGCGGCGCCCTCTCCATCGACAACGACTTTGGCATGGGCAGGCGGAATCAAAATCCCTTCGTTGATCGCCGACGTCACCGCCTCGCGGATCGCCTTCTCAATCATTTTTTTGATCTGCAATACAATCTCCCCTTCAATGCAAAACCCCCGACCGCGCTCGACCGGAGGCTGATTCGCTTACACAAAAAATTTTTTTATCGCCAACTTTGACTTGAATGATTGAACGTCCATCGGGAGCCGTCCGCCAATCGGAACGTCACATCATCCTCCGACGCCGTCACCTTGAGCGTCTGATCATTTTTGAAGCCGAACGCCAGCGTTTTATCCTCCAACGTGATGCTCGAAAACTGCTCGAGCCCGATGTTGAGCAAACTGATCAAATCACTGCCGTCGACATTTTCAATCACGTCGTTGCCGTCGTTATACAAATAGAAAAACGTCTCCGCGCCCGCGCCTCCAATCAGCGTATCATCACTGCCGCCGCCGCCCCATAAGCTGGAATTGCCCGTGCCGCCGACAACGACGCTGTTATCGAAACTGCCGACGAGCTGATGAGCGCCCGACGATTCCGAGGCGTCGATGTTCTCAATCGAAGAAAAACTGTCGTCGATGTTGAGCCAAACGTCGTACTGCTCGCCGCCCGTAATTTTGAGCGTGTCATTGCCCGAGCCGCCCAAAAATTTTTCGGTCGTGTTGTCGATGGTGAAAGTGTTGCTCCACGCCGAGTTGCCAATCTTAATCGTCGAGATGTTTTCGCCGTCGAAGGAATATTGAATGGCGTCGTCGATGCTCGAGCCGATTATCGCCGTGAGCGTGCCGTTATCCTTCGCGAACGTGACGGTGCTCATCGAGCGGGTGATCGTGCCGTAATCGTTGTCGGCAAAAACAATCACGTCGGCGTTCGTCGCCGTGCCCGAGGTAAAATTTCGGACGTAATCATTTCCGTCGCTGTCGTTGTACCAAAAAACATCGCGACCGTCGCCGCCGTAGAGAGTATCGTTGCCGCGCGAGCCGCCCCATAACGTTGAGCCCGCCGAACCCGCGCGGATCACATTATCGTTGGTGTTGCCGGCGAGCACGTGTCGCGTCGTCATTCGCCGCGCATCGATCGTGACGGTGTCGTAGTTTTCATAGGCGTTGTCGACGCTGCGGATCGTGTCCCAACCGTCGAGCCAAATATCGTCGGGGAAATTGCCGGTCACCGTGAGCGTCTTCTGATCGTCGGAAAAAGTTGCCGAGTAAGTGCTCGTGTCCGTATCATCGTCCACGTCGGCGTTGTAGACCACATCGACATCGGGATTGCGCTCAGCGGCGGCTTGCTTTGCGAGATATCTCAACAGAATATAACCGGCGGCGTAATTAATCGCGCTGATGCCGCTCGTCGCCTTGGTGCTGAGCGCGGACTTCAACTTTGCGGAGTTGGAGGCAAGGTCGACGATGTAAGCGCGGCGCTGATCGTCGATGCCGTGAGTGCATTCGGCAATGCCTTCGGTGAACAGCGCGGGCAACTCGTAGAAAAAATCGAAGTTGGCAGCCATCACCGCGTGCGTCATCTCGTGGGCGATCGTCCGATCGAGATAAATCGGCGCGGATTCCGTATAACCGTTGGGATCGCTCGTATCGATGTCGCGATACTTGCGCATATTGATCGTGAGGTTGAGCTGCGAGGTCTTCTGTTTTTTGTCATATTCGACGTAAGCGAGGAGGGAACTCGACGAGCTGTTCTCGAATTTGACATTGATGGTTTTGACGGTGGTGCCGGACTCGTTAAAATTGATGCCGTAGGAAGTATTGACGAGCTCGAGCCCGCCCTTGATCCACCACGTATCGAGCGCGCCGACGATCCACTGTTCGGCGTCGCTGAGAGTGGATTTTCGAGGATATTTGACGGTGAGCCCGTTGATGGTCGACGTTGTTTCATTTTCGGGATAAGCCCAATCGCCGGACTCGACGATGATCGACTCGGCAGTTCGAGCGCGTGCGCCGCCGACGTCGGAACCGGTGATGGCTCCGATGTCGCGATTGTCGAGGACGATGCCGCATTGCTCCTTCAAAAAATCCTCGTAATGCCCGTTGTAAACGGCGCAATCCTTTATGACGGTATCGATGACGGACTGCCAGCTCGAGAAATTCGACATGGATTGGACGGCGGCATCGAGGGCTTTCGATCCGATAAGCGTCGTCTCGTCGAGAGTTTTGATAAGGCGTTTTATTTTACTGAGTTGGGAAGCCATGAAAGATCACCTTCGTTAAGCGGCGCGATCGACGGAGACGGCGATATCGACCTTATGACCGCCGAGATCCATTTCGACGACGAGGAATTGAGCGTCGCTGATGGTGAAAGGTTGCGCGCCGACGGTGAGTGACGGGGGGGAAATGTCGACGGAGAGGTCGAGCGCGGTGAGATTGGTGGCGGAGGTAGCGGTGAGCATATTGGCCATTTCGGCGATGGCGCTCTGAGCCATCTCGTCGAACTCGGCGACGGGCATGCCCATCATCATGGTGGAGGCGATGAATTTAGCGGTGTCCTCATTCATATTGTAGGCGACCTTGCCTTTGAGTTGACGCGTGAAACCGATCGAGACGATCACACCGGAGCTGTTGACGGTTTTATTTTGGAGATAAACTTTGATGCGTTTAGGTGTAGGGAAGCCGATTTGCGGCATAACCGAGATGAAAGCGTCAATAAAAGGATTAACGAGCTTTGCATCCACGTTATCAAACTCCTTCCTCTCAAGACCGACGTTCATCAAGATGCCGCCGACTTTCGATAGTAAATTATCGGTGAAAGTTTCGATATAAAAAAAGAAAATCCCTGCCGCCGACCAAAAAATTTTTTGCTCCCGCCCACCAGATCGGAAGAGCGTCGTGTAGGGAAAGAGTGTAG
>CALGGP010000197.1 GCA_937915885.1 uncultured Selenomonadales bacterium
CATGAAGGCTGTCGCCTTCGACCACAAAGCATGGGGCGCCGACGGCGCGGGGGGGGAACCACGGGCTTTGTTGGGCGCCGCGATACGGGGGTGGGAGCGTCGGCGGCGCCCTTTAATTCTAAAAAATTTTTCTGAGCTTGGCGGCGAGCTCCGCCTTCAACAATCGGAGGCGAAATTCAAATAATCCGAGGCGCGGTTGAGGAATATTCACCCGATGCATTTTAAATTGATTGGTCTCGAGAGTGTTGAGCCCCGCGTCGCCGGTGACCGCCGTATAATAATTTTCCTGCTCGAGAATTTTTATGATCTCGGCATTATATTTTCCGTTCGGATAAGACAAACTGTAAATGGTATTGACGCCGCTCCACTCGAGATAAATTTTCGAGTCTCGAACTTCGTAAACGATCTCGTCATGCGACAACTCGTCGAGCGGCAGATGATCCGCCGTGTGATTGCCGATCTCGATCCCGCGCGTCTGCATGTCCTTCAACTGCTCGAACGTCAAATAACCGTCGCGACCGATCTGATTGGCGATCACATAGACGACCGCCTTCATGTTCCGTTGCTCGATCAGCGGGAGCATCTCAAAATAATTATCCGCATAGCCGTCGTCGAACGTCAACATGATCGGCTTGTCGGGCATTTTAAAGCGCCCGTTTTTCGCCTCGATTAAGTCAAGCATCGTTATGGTAGTATAGCCGTTTTCGACGAGATAATCAAGTTGAGCGGCGAGCTCGTCGGGCGCGACGTTATAACGGACGGAGTCGACGTCGGGCGTGTTCGTGACGGTGTGATATTCGAGAATGGGGAAGCCGTCGGGGGCGGGCGCGAGCACGAGCGCAATGCAAACGAGCGCGGCGGCGCTCGACAGAATAAATTTTTTCATCGCGAGCCTCCTTCCGTCGATAGCGTCAAATATTTTAGCACAAGGGGCAATGGCTATGCTATAATGAAAAAAAATTTTTATGGAGGCGGTGCGGATGGCGATTTACAACGCGCGCTTGACGGCGATCGATCCAATCGAGACTCGACGATACGCGGGGCTGTCGAAGGCGGCGAATTTCGACGAGCGCTCGATAGTGGAGGCGTGCGAAGAGGCGGGGCTTTTGATCGAAGTGCGGGGCATTTGGCAGATGTATGATTACGACTCCGCGCGGAGCATGATTTTATCGGAGCCGACGGTTGAGATCGTCGGACGGTCGATCGAAAAGCATTTGTCGAAGTGCGAGCGGGTTGTGTGCATGGCGGTGACGGTGGGCGAGGCGATCGAGCGCGAGGTTACGTCAAAATTCGGCGGCAAAGAATATGTCAAAGCGATGTTGCTCGATGCGGCGGCGACGACGGCGGTAGAGCAGGCGGCGGATCAAATGGAGGACGTGATCCGTCGAGAGGTCGCGCGCGAAGGATTTTCGATGCGAAGTCGTTACAGTCCGGGCTACGGCGATTGGGGCTTGGATCAACAGAAAGAATTGTTTCGATTGACGGGGGCGTCGGAGATCGGGATGCGGTTGTCGACGGCGCTGATGCTGATGCCGCGTAAATCGGTAACGGCGATAATCGGTTTAACGCGTTCGACGGTCGAAAAAAAATCGAAACATGATTGCGCGTCGTGCGACAAAGTTGATTGCCCGATGAGAGATTTAGATCGGAAGAGCGTCGTGTAGGGAAAGAG
>CALGGP010000198.1 GCA_937915885.1 uncultured Selenomonadales bacterium
GTGAGGCGATGAAGGCGATAGTCAACGGGCGTTGCGTTTTGCCCGACGCCGACGGGAATTTTTTTATCGACAACCGATCGACGATCACATTCGACGACAGGATCAAAGCGATCGGAACGATTGATCGGAGCGACGAAGTGATTGACGCCGAGGGAAATTTTGTCGCGCCCGGTTTTATCAATGTGCACATTCACGGTTGCGCGGGCGCAGACACGATGGACGATCAACCGTCGGCGCTCGAGACGATGAGAAATTTTTTGCCGTCGACGGGAGTCACTTCGTTTTTGCCGACCACTATGACCATGCCGCTCGAAAAAATTTATGCCGCGCTCGAAAACATTCGGCTCGAAAAAAATAAATCGGGCGGCGCAAAGATTATCGGCGCCAACGTCGAAGGTCCTTTCATCAGCAAAAAATTCAAGGGCGCTCAGGACGAAAAAAATATCATCCGCGCGGAGTTCGATCGGATAAAAAATTTCGCCGACGTGATCAAAATCATAACGGTTGCGCCCGAGGAGTTGAGCGATTTAAATTTTATTGACGCGTGTCGACGGAGCGGGATCATCGTGTCGATCGGGCATTCCGCCGCCGATTATCAGACCGCGCTCGAGGCGATCAATCGCGGCGCTCAACACATCACGCATCTGTTCAACGCACAGACGGGCTTGCATCATCGACGCCCGGGCATTGTCGGAGCCGCGCTCGACAGTGATGCGATCGTCGAGATAATTGCCGACAATGTTCATGTCAATCCCGTCGTCCAACGAATTGTATCAAAGATCAAGCCGTGCGATCAGATTGTTTTGATCACCGATTCGTTGAGAGCGTGCGGGCTCGGCGACGGAATTTTTGATCTCGGCGGTCAACGCGTCACAGTCAAAGGGACGTTGGCGACGCTCGACGACGGCACGATTGCGGCAAGCGTGGCGCCGATGAATGGGGTCGTCAAAAATTTTATTGTCAACAGCGGTTGGACGCTCGAAAAAGTGATAGAATGCGTGACGAAAAATCCCGCCGTCGAGCTTGGAATGTATGACGAGATCGGCTCGATTGAGGTCGGCAAGGCGGCGGACATAATAATTTTCGACGACGAGATGAAAATCAAAGCGGCGTTCGTCGACGGCAGAAGGGAGTTTTGACGATGGCAGATATTTTCGGAAGGCGTCCGCCTCAACCTCCGCCGCGCAGGAATGATCGGCGGCAAAACGAGCGCGACGACAACGATTATGATTTCGATGATGATCGTCATTATGGTCGGCATCACACTCGAGATCATGATCATGAAGACGATGATGACGGCGGCGGGGACGATGGCGGTGACGATTGAGCGTATTTCGATGATGACAGATATTTTCGGACGGCGTCCGCCTCAACCTCCGCCGCGCAGGGACGAGCGCAGGCAAAATGATCGCGAAGGCGCCGACGATGATCATGACGAGGGCGATTGGGGCGGCGCGGGTTGGCACAACAAAAATATCGGCGGCGGAGCTTGGGACGACGTGGCGGATTGGAACGGGGGCGACGGTTGGGTTGACGGCGTCGGAGGAGGCGACGGCGATCTCGGAGGCGGCGATTGGGGTGATCTCGGCGATGGCGGAGATGGCGGCGGCGACGGTTGACGCATTACAAATCCGATCGCGATGATTATCAGACAAAAAATCGTCCGCACTTCAAACCACGCCTCGAGCCGAAAAATTTCCGTGATCAATCGGTTGTCGATAAAAAAATTATGAGCGCCGAGCTCGAGCATGCGTCGATGCCATAAGGCGATAGTCGTCCAGAGCGTTTCGCCGACGTGCAACACGATTGCCGCTCGAAACATTTTCAATCGGACGCACTCGAGCGCGGGCAATGCCAACAAAAAAAATTCGTTGAAGTACGAGTACGACCAAAACGCAGACGCCAGACATGGCGCCCAAATTTTTTTTCTCAACGTCAAAATAAAGGCGGCGCCGACGATCATGCTCAAGGCGATCGAGTGCATGGGATTGTCGACGATCAGAGTAAAAATCCCCGCGAATTGCGATCCGCCTCCGACGTTGGCTCCGAAAAATTCTTTGAGCAGCTCGATCGGAGTGCGCTCGACGATCCGCGCGGAGATGAGCCAAGCGCCGAGATCGATAGCCGCCGCCGTCAATAAAATTTTCCACCGTCGCTCGAGCAGAAAAAAAATACAGAACGCCAACGCCACTTGAGGTTTAATCATTGCGAGGCTCAACATCAGCGCCTTCAAGATCGGTCGACGCTCACGTAAGAGGCAACACATCAACAGCAGACAGCAAATCACTCCGCCCGCGTTGCCTGTGACTGTCGAGATAAAAAAACTTGCGGGGCATGCGAACAGGATCATCGCCCAATGACTTTTTGTCTCGAGATAAAACAGCACCGCCGTTGCCGTCAACAGGATAAAATTCATCACGACGAAAAAAATTTTGGCGTCGTCGATCGGAAGAAAGCCCGCATAAAAAAGATTGCCGAGGATTAATCCCCAAGGCGCCGTCCCCCATCCGCGCGGAATTACTCCGACGTCGACGAGCACGGGCGGCGCGACGCCGATCAACGGATAAGGATCAAGTCCGCGCAAAGCGTAGGCGCAAAGTCGCCATTGCCCGTCGAAGTCGGTAAAAAAAATGTCACGGTCGAGCAACAATCCGATCGATAATAAATTCAAAGCGACGATGAGCGCCGCCGTCCGACGTTCAGTTCCGTTCATTTTTCTCTCCGAAGTTTTTAGATTGCCGTCGGCTTTTTTTTTGCGCCACCCACCGCCCCCACCCACTCGCCCGCGGTGTGCGGCGCATTGCGAAGGTCGGGCGCCGCGCTTTTAGTCGGTCGCTTTGCAAAGATCGGACGCTGCCAACGCAGAGCTGGGCACTGATGAAAAAGGCGGGCGCCGCCGGCGCAGGGTGGGAACCGCTACCTCTGTTGGGCGCCGAGCATCGTGGGTGGGAGCGTCGGCGGCGCCCACAAAAAATTTTAGAGCCAACGTTCAAAATCTGCCACGTCCATATACGCCACGCCCGCGCGCCGAGCACATTCCCCATCCCGATCGTCCCGATCGCCCACGTACAAAATCTCCGCACGGAGCAATTTCAATCGCTCGATCACATTCTCCAGCCCCCGCGAATCCGGCTTCAGACAATCGATAATCGGATCGCCGCTCCAAAATTCATGATCCACCGTCAAGCCCATCGCCCGCAATTTTTCTCCGACGGGATAATCCGAATACACGATCACCACGCCGCCCGACCGTCGATGCTCCTCAATCGCACGCAATATTTTTTCCCGACGCCAACGCCGCACTGCGCTCAACGCCCCGTCAATCAGCCAACGCCGAATAATTTTTTCCGGCTCGAGTTTATATTTTCGCCGCAATCGATCAAAATTCTCCCGATCGGACAAAAAAAATTTTTCCCTCGCCGCCCTGTACTCTCGGATCAATAACAGCTCCGAAATTCGCCACGGTCGAAAGAAATAATATAATGCAAGCCGCGCCGCCATCTCCAACCGCAGCGGCGTCTGTCGATACAACGTCCCGTCCAAATCGAATATCCAAACCCTGTGCTCACTCAAGAATGTAAATCTCCAACTGCTGTCGACCGAACCAAATCGCCTCTTCGTGACTGTCGAAGGCGATATCAATCCGATTGCCCACAATCGCCCCGCCCGTGTCGTCGGCAATCGCCTCGCCGTAGCCCGGGATATACACCCGCGTCCCGAGCGGAATCACATTCGGATCGACCGCGATGATCCCGCGACGCAACAACGTCCCGCGCGCCGTGTACCAACCATTTCCCGGATCATAGGCGCTGTAGGCAGTCGCGTCGACGTAGATCGGACGACCGTAGCCGTTGCCGTAACCGCTCTCGTAATCGATCACGTCGTCCCACGTGCGATCCGTCGAATTATACGACGCGTCCTCGAGCGCCGCATACGTCATCAGACCGCATACTCCATCCGCCGGCAAGCCCACGCTCGCTTGAAAATTTTTGATCGCCGCCACCGTCTGAGCGCCGCATACTCCGTCCGCATGCCCGCTCAAAAATCCCTGCGCAATCAATTTCTTCTGCACATCCGTCACGCCGTCGCCGTACATCCCCGACTTGATCACACTGCCCACGCTCGCATATACCGCCGTCGGCGTCGACACTTCGTCTTGCGTCCGAGAATTTTCTTCGGAGAATCGCGCCATCGACGGCTCATCAGGCGTCGGTACCGCGTCGCCCGTCAATACGTCGTCAAACGTCATTTCATCGACGAGCGGCATCCCGCCTTGAATGATCTCGATCGGAGCGGAGCGATCACTCTCGAAACGTTGAGCGGCATCGGCAAGCGCGTCGAGCGTCCTTTCGCCCGCTACGCCGTCCGCCGTCAAGCCCGCGCCCGATTGAAATTTTTTGATTGCCGCCACCGTCGACGAGCCGCACATGCCGTCGGCGTCGCCCGTCAAATATCCCATCGCGATCAAAATGTTTTGAACCTCGGCAACGTCGTCGCCGCTCGAGCCGAGTTTGATTGCATATCCATCCGATTGATCGCCCGATTGACTGTCGCCCGTCGCGCTCAACAGCCCGAACGTTTGATCGCCGCATTCGCCGTCGGCACTGAGACCGACGCTTGCCTGAAAAAGTTTAATCGCCTCAACGGTCGCCTCGCCGTAAACGCCGTCTGCGTTGCCGTCGAGAAGTCCGCGGGCGATCAGATATTTCTGCACCTGAACGACTTGCGCGCCTCGATCTCCATGTTTCAAGACTGCTGCTTGGCTGTGTGGTGCGAAGCAAAGGGTGCCGAGTGCGGAGAGCACTGCCAACGTCGTCAGTCTCCTCATTGAATCCGCCTCCTCCAAAAAAATTGTCGGAGAAAATATAACACCGGCGGGTGAATTTTACAGGAAAATTTTTTTTTAAAGCCGCCTTTATTTTTTTGTCCCGCCCGCCCACC
>CALGGP010000199.1 GCA_937915885.1 uncultured Selenomonadales bacterium
TGACTGGAGTTCAGACGTGTGCTCTTCCGATCTCAGCCCATTTAGCCCCGCAGGGAGCATCGACAGGCGGACGAAAAAAAGGTTGGTAGGTGAAACCTGCCAAGGGCGGGAAAAAATTTATCGGAGATTGGAGAGATCGGCGAGGCAACCGCACCACGACAGTCCGACTCCGAACCCGCACAGCATCACTCGTTTCAGCTCCGCCGACGGACGCTCACGTAAAACTTTTTCGATCCCGAACGGCACCGTGCAACCGACGGTGTTGCCGAGCGTTTCAATATCATTGTAAAACGGTCGCCCCTCGAGGCGGCATTTTTTTTGCACGTGATTCATCACAAATCGATTCGCCTGATGGAAGATGTAATGATCGATCTCCGCGCGCTCGAGCCCCGCCTTCGACAAAATTTCTTCGACCAGGCGCGGCACCGTCCGAAATGTAAAATACGTCACCGCCATGCCGTCCATATGCACCTCATAATTCGAGTGCACATTGCCTGCCTCGTCGTGCTCGAGCTGCTCGGGATAATCGCGCGGCATCATGCGGCTGCCTCCGACGGGGATATAAATGCTGTCGAAGCGAGCGCCGTCGGTGCCGAACACAAACGCGTCGAGCATGGCGTGATCGCTTTCGACGGCGGCGATCAATGATGCGGTCGCTCCGTCGCCGAACAGCGGTCGGATTGCGCGATCGCCGACGTTGATATATTTGTTGTAGATGCTCGAGGTCAACAGCAAGACGTTTGACGCCAGCCCCGACTCGATCAGCCCCTTTGCGAGCGCCAGCCCGTAGACGTAGCCTGAGCAGCCGAGATTGTAGTCGAGCGCGCCGATCGATTGCGGCAGATCGAGGCGGGCTTGCAATTGACAGGCGGTCGTGGGCATTTGATAGTCGGGGTGTTGAGTGCACAGCAGAATGAAATCGATCGATTGTTTGTCGACGGAGTGATGCTCGAATAAATTCCGCGCGGATTCGTAAGCGAGATCGCCGGAGGATTGATCGGGCGCGGCAATGTGTCGAGAATTGATGCCTAACTTATCGATAAAGCGTTCGTCGCCGAGTGAGGAGTTGTGCTCGACGGTCGGCGGCAGGTACGTCGCAATCGCCTTTATACATGCATATTTCATCGGATCACCACCAAAAAATTTTTTATCCCATCTGCCTGCCCGCGCGGAGTGTTTGAAGGGGGCGCCGTCGACGCTCCCACCCACGAACGACGGCGCCCAACCGAGGAATCGGTTCCCACCCGCGCCGACGGCGCCCCGCCTCCTTGTGAGGAGTTGCCGCCCGCGCGATTGGGAGCCACCGCCGCCCGCTCAACGTCGACCCGCGCGATTGGAAGCCGCCGCCCGCTCAACGTCGCCCCGCGCGATTGACGCCGCCGCCCCGATCAACGTCGACCGCGCGATTGGAAGCCGCCGCCCGCTCAACAGAT
>CALGGP010000200.1 GCA_937915885.1 uncultured Selenomonadales bacterium
CTCTTTCCCGACACGACGCTCTTCCGATCTCGGGTGGGCGGGAGAAAAAATTTTTTTCCGTCACTCCGTCGCCCATAATTATGAATTACGAATTACGCATTGCTTTTCTTACGGCTCGAGATATCGATGCTCGAGGCTCGCCAACGTGCCGTCCATTCTCAACTCCGCCAGCACAAAGTTAATATAATTGAGCAGTTCCTGATCGCCCTTCGCCATCAATATCCCGCACGAGTGTCGAGTGAACGGCGTCTTGATCAGCGGCGCCGCCAAATTTTTATCCGCGCGGATATATTGAAGCGCCTCGACCGTCTCCGTGATCATGATATCCGCCGCGCCCTTGGATATTTGCTCGGGAATGCCCGCGTTGTCGGCGTTGACGATCAACTTCGCGTGCGTGAGATTGGCGCGCGCAAATTTTTCATTCGTCCCGCCCGGATTGATCATCACTCGGACGTTCGGCTTGTCAATGTCGTCGAGCGTCTTAAATTTTTTCGCGTCGGCTTTTCGACAGAGAATCGTCTTGCCGAACATGCCCACGCCGTAGCCGTCCGACATCGCCATCTTCCGCGCCCGATCGTAATTCCTCGAAATCCCGCACAGCGCTATATCGAATTTGCCGCTCATCATGTCGGCGGTGAGCGTCGGCCACGTCGTCGGAACGTATTCGATCGAAACGTTGAGCGACGCGGCAATCAGTTTCGACAGTTCCGCGTCAATGCCCTCGTATTTTCCCGTCGTCGGATTGAGATATGACATCGGTCGATAATCGCCCGTCGTCCCAATCCGTATCGTCCCGCGCTCGGCGATCTCCTCCAAATGCCCCGCCTCCGCGCGGAGACTGATCAATGCGATCACCAACGCGGCGCTCAGCGCCAAAATTTTTCTGATCAATACAATCACCTCGAAAAAAGTTTAGTGTGACGACGGTGAAGAGAGGCAATGTCATCCGGCAAGACGACGCCATTGCCTTTGAAGGAGCCGCCGACAAATCTTCCGCCACCGATAATTTTTCCCGCCGCCGCTCTAAACTAAAAGCGCGTGCCACGTCTTGGAGGTGGCGACCGCTTTTTTTTCAAAGGGGGGGTGGGCGGGATTTTTTTTATTTTGTCGGCATAACTCCGTCGCCGTAAATCGTCGTCCAATCGTCGCGCATCGAGATAGGAATCCAATTATATTGCTCCGCCGTCCGACGCATTTTCTCCGCCTTCGCCTCGTTGCCGAGCTCTCTTACAGTGTCGTCCGCCAGCACCACGAACGCCGCACTACGATATTTATTTTTGGTGATCGTGTAATTGAACATCGAGCCGTCGCCCATCGAATTTCCGAACGCCAACACAGGTTGCTTGCCGATCTCTCGACGGATCGCATACACTTTATTCGTTTGCAGATTCAGATCGCGAAGGTCGCCGCCCTTGATCAATTGATCGTCGGGCTTGAGGAAAAATCGATCGGGACGCGCGCCGTCGATGTCCGCCGTCGTAAACGAGTGGTCGGTGCCGATAATGTGATTCGGTTTGATGTCCATCACGCCGTCGACCAACACTCTCAACAGATCGCGCTCGCTGCCGCTCACGATGTAAACCGTAAATTTGTTGGCGTTGAGATAACTCACGACCTCGACCATCGGCATATAAAATCCTTCGCCCGTCTTTAGATTGCTCAGCCCGTCGACGTAAACGCTGTTCATATAGCGCTTGACGTAATTCATATACTCGTCGGGCGTCATGCCCTCGAAAGCGGCGGCTTGCCCGTAGCGCTCGGCTTCGTCGAGATCGAGAGTAACGTTATGGGCGTGAATGCCGTCGAGAATATTTTGCGCGGTCTGACGAGCGGCGGGCGTCGCGTGATGCGTGGGATCGTCGAGATCGCGGTAGATGTAAAACATCCACTCGAAATAATACGGCGCGGTCTCGCAAATCAGAGTGCCGTCGAGATCGAAAACGGCAATGCGATCCTCAATCGGAATGAAATTTTTCGAGCGCGGATTGGTAACGTCCTTGACGTAGTCGACGAGCGCCGCCTTCGCTTCGGAGTCCGCCTCCCAATATTTGAATTTGCCCTTCTTGCTGACGGAAATCGCTCCGAGCTCCGCGCGGGTCGCCGCTTGAGTGCTTTGAATGTCGGCAGTCATAATTCCGAGCGACATTGCCGCCGCGATCGTCGCCGCCAATAATTTTTTCGCCTTCATTGGTTCACCTCTGAAAATATAATTAGGAATTAGGAATTAGGAATTAAAAGGGCAACGGGGCGGGCGCCGTCGACGAGAGCCGCGATTTTTCCCGCCGCCCTTGGTAACTGTCGCTGATGATGATCAAGCGGGCGCCGCCGGCGCGGGGGCGGGGCATCGCGTCATATGTCCGAACGCCGCGCTTTTGGAAAGGGGGCGCCGCCGACGCGGGTGGGCATGCTCTCCTCAGTTGGGCGCCGGCGTTGGTGGGTGGGAGCGGCGGTGGCGCCCCTTTCTGTCAAGATTAAATTTTAATTCTCCCGTTGAACTTTATCGCCGTAGATCGTCGTCCAATCGTCGCGCATTGAGACCGTCGTCCAACCGTACTTCGCCGCCGCCTGCGCAATCTTCTCCGCAGTCTTCAAATTGCCGCGCTCCCGCTTGAGATCGTCGCACAGCAACACGAACGCCGCGCTCCGATATTTATTATCCTGCAACGTGTAATTGAACATCGACGAGTCGCCCATGGAATTTCCGAACGCCAGTACCGGCTTCTTGCCGATCTCGCGCTCGATCGCATAAATTTTATTCGTCTTGACATTGACGTCGCGCAACGAACCGCCGCGCTCGAGCTCATCACTCGGCTCGTACACAAACTGATCAGGGCGGTTGTTGCCAAGCTTGGCGGTCTGCCACGAATGATCGCTGCCGATAATGTGATTCGGCTCGATTTTCATGATGCCGTCGACGAGCGCACGAAGCGTCTCGCGCTCGCAACCGCTGACGATATAAACCGTAAATTTGTTGGCGTTGAGATAACTCACGACCTCGACCATCGGCATGTAAAACGCCTCGCCGGTCTTCAAATTCGACAGCCCCTCGACATACGTCGTGTTGATGTAATTCTTGACGTAAGTTTTATATTCGGCGGGCGTCATGCCTTGGAACATTTTCGGAAACATACCGGCCTTGACGTCGTCCATCGCGTCGGTGACGGTGTGCGACTCGATCGCCGCGCGCCACTCGGCAGTCGCTCTGCGCTCGGCGGGCGTCGCGTGATACGTCGGATCGTTGTTGACGCGATACATCGGCAGCATCCAATCAAAATAAAACGGCGCGGTCTCGCACATCAACGTCCCGTCCACATCGAACACCGCAATGCGATCCTCGACGGGAATGTAATTTTTCGAGCTCTTGTTGGTAACGTCCTTGACGTAATTGATGAGCGCCGCCTTCGCCTCCGATTTTTTCTCCCAATATTGGAATTTGCCGCTCTTGCCGACGCTGATCGATGCCAACTCCGCGCGGGTCGCCGCCTGACTGTCGACGGTCATTGCTCCGAGTGCCATCATCGCGGCGAGTGCCGCCGTCAATAATTTTTTCGCCTTCAATGTCATTGCCTCCTCTGAACTTTATCGCCGTAGATCGTCGTCCAATCATCGCGCATCGATATCGGCGTCCAACCGTACCGCTCCGACTTCCGACGCATCTCATCAGCCTTTTTTTGATTGCCGAACTCGCGCTCGAGATCGTCACACAACACCATGAACGCCTCGGTTCGATATTTGTTGTCGACGGTCGTATAGAAAATCATCGACGAGTCGCCCATGGAATTTCCGAACGCCAACACAGGTTGCTTGCCAAGCTCGCGCGCCATCGCAGAGACTTTATTCATATTTATGTTCTTGCTGACAAACTCGCCGCGCACGATTTTGTCTCCGGGCGCAAAAATATAATCCATGCCGTCCTTGCCGTCCTGATCGGCGGCGACGAATTGATAGTCCGTGCCGATCACGTTGTCGACGGGAAAAATCTCGGAGATGACGCGCGTGTATTGACGGTCGGCGCCGGTGACGAGCACAATCTTAAACCGATTGGCGTGCAGATACGAGATGACTTCGACCATCGGCAGATAAAAAATCTCGCCGACTTTGAGATTGGTGAAGCCGTCGACGGGCGTCTCGAGATAATTTCGAGTGTAGTCGGCGTACTCGTCGAGCGTCATGCCGCCGAAAACATTTGCGTTCGACAGACAATGCTTGCGCCGAATGTCGTTGGTGACTTTATGAGCGTCGATCGCCGCGCGAACGTCCTCGGCGTTGCTCCGATCTTCGGGTGCGGCTCGATAATCGGGATCGTCGAGCGCGCGATGAATGAACATCATGAAGTCGAAACAAAAAGGCGCGGTCTCACAGGCAATGGTGCCGTCGACATCGAACACGGCGATGCGATCCTCGACGGGAATAAAATTTTTCGAGCGCGGATTGGTAACGTCCTTGACGTATTCGACGAGCGCCGCCTTGGCAGGAGAATTTTTCGCCCAGTATTGGAACTTGCCGCTCTTGCCGACGCTGATCGACGCCAGCTCCGCGCGGGTTGCCGCCTGACTGTCGGACATGTCGGCAGTCATCACTCCGAACGAAAACAGTCCGGCGATCGCCGCCGTCAAAAATTTTTTCGCCTTCATAAGATCACCTCAAAAATTTATTTTGTCCGACCGCCCGATCTTTTTGGGGCGAGGAATGATGGGGCGCCGCCTTCGCCCCCACCTACCCTCCCGTGCGGTGTGCGGCTCTTTTTGAAGGGCGGGCGCCGCCGACGCGGGTGGGAACCTCTTCCACAATTGGGGCGTCGGCTCCGTGGGCGGGAGCGTCGGCGGCGCCCCATGCAAAATTTATCGATTGCCGTACATTTTTTCGTAGTACTGCCGGTATTCGCCGCTGATAATTTTTTGCCACCACTCCTGATGCTCGACGTACCAATCGATCGTCTTTTTGAGCCCGTCCTCGAATTTCGTCTTCGGCGTCCAACCGAGCTCGTTTTCGATCTTCGACGGGTCGATCGCATAACGCAGATCATGCCCCTTACGATCCGTCACAAATTCAATCAGCGACTCCGGCTTGCCGAGAATACTCAGGATCGCCTTGACGACATCAATATTCGCCCGCTCGTTGTGCCCGCCGACATTATAAATCTCACCGTCGCGACCGTGCCGAATAATTTTATCGATCGCCCGACAATGATCCTCGACGTAGAGCCAATCGCGCACGTTTTTGCCTTCGCCGTAGACCGGCAACTTTTTGTCGTTGAGCGCGTTGATGATCATCAGCGGGATCAATTTTTCGGGGAAATGATACGGACCGTAATTGTTCGAGCAACGCGAGATCGTCGCGGGGATGCCATACGTCCGACCGTAGGCTTGCACGAGCAGATCAGCCGACGCCTTTGACGCCGAGTAAGGGCTCGACGTGTGTAAATTCGTCTGCTCGGTAAAAAATAATTCGGGCTGATCGAGCGGAAGATCGCCGTAGACTTCGTCGGTCGAGACCTGATGAAATCGTTTGATGCCGAATTTTTTACAGGCGTCGAGCAAAACCGACGTCCCGATGATGTTCGTCCGCAAAAACAGTTCGGGATCGTCGATGGATCGATCGACATGGGATTCGGCGGCGAAGTTGACTACGATATCGGGCTTCATCGAAGTGAACAGCTCGTCGACCGCCGCGCGATCGGCAATGTCGCCGCGAATGAATTTGAAGTTGGGCATGAATTGCGCGGTCGCAAGTGTCTCGAGATTGCCCGCGTAGGTGAGTTTGTCAAAGCAGATCACTTTGTCGGACGGACGATTTTTGAGCAGAAAATAAATGAAGTTGGCGCCGATGAAGCCCGCGCCGCCCGTGACGATTATATTCATTGCAATCCGCCTCCGATCAGAGCAACTCGAACAGGAAGTTGATCTCATTATTGCGGACGCGATCCTTGAGCAGAGGCGCGTCGCGATCCTTGTCGGATAAAAGCGTCGGCTTGAACGGCCACTCGATGCCGATATCGGGATCGTCCCAACGAATGTTGCCGTCGAAGCGCGGCGCGTAGAAATTATCCGCCTTGTACTGCACCTCGACGTCGTCCGTCAACGTCAAAAAGCCGTGCGCAAATCCGCGCGGAATGAGCAATTGCTTTTTATTTTCCGCCGACAACACCGTCCCGAACCAAAACGAAAAATGCGGCGAGTTCTTCCGAATGTCGACTGCGACATCGAAAATTTCTCCGCGCGTGCAACGGATCAATTTCGCCTGCGCCATGGGCTCGTTCTGATAGTGCAGCCCGCGAAGGACGCCCTTCTCCGCCGAGTACGAATGATTGTCCTGCACGAAAACGGCGCCGATACCTGCTGCCTTCAGCTCGCGGTCCGACCAGCTTTCCAAAAACCATCCGCGTGCGTCTCCGAAAACCTTCGGTACAATTTCAAAGACGCCTTTGAGCTTTGTCTCCTGAATCTCCAGCATATGTCACTCACCTCACATCGTCATTTTTCATGGATAATTCTCATCAAATATTGCCCGTATTCGTTTTTCATCAGAGGCTTTGCCAGCCGTTCCACTTGCGCGGCATCAATGTAACCCATGCGATAGGCAATTTCCTCGACACAGGCGATCTTAAGCCCCTGCCGCGCTTGGATCGTCTGCACGAACGAAGCCGCCTGCAAAAGCGTCTCATGCGTGCCGGTATCGAGCCAGACGAAACCGCGCCCGAAGAGTTGCACTTTCAACTGGCCGTCCTGGAGGAACGCCTGGTTCACGGTGGTGATCTCCAGCTCGCCGCGCGCGCTGGGCTTGATGTGCTTGGCGATGTCCACCACTTTGTTGGGGTAGAAATACAGGCCGACCACCGCATAGTTGCTCTTCGGCACTTTCGGCTTTTCCTCGATGCTGAGGCAATTGCCCTGCTTGTCGAACTCCGCAACGCCGTAACGCTCGGGATCCGAGACCCAATAGCCGAAGACCGTGGCCTTGGCGTTCTCTTCCGCGTCCTCCACGGCTTTGCG
>CALGGP010000201.1 GCA_937915885.1 uncultured Selenomonadales bacterium
CTCGTCCGAGTGCGAAACACTTGCCCGACGATCCATTTGCCGACGTTCGGAGCGCCGGGTTTCAATTCCGCCAACGTATTGCCGAAGCCCGAGTCGTCAACTATCTTTCGATGGATATTTTCTCAAAGGTTAAGTCCGTCGTCCCAACGTTTTAATTCGTCGGCGCTCGTCCGAGTGCGAAACACTTGCCCGACGATCCATTTGCCGACGTTCGGAGCGCTGGGTTTCAATTCCGCCAACGTATTGCCGAAGCCCGAGCCGCCGCTCGTCGCAAACAACACGATCGTCTTGCCGCCGAAGTCGTAAGCCTCGAGGAACGAATTAATGATGTGCGGCGCGACGTACCACCAGATAGGAAAGCCGATGTAGATCACGTCGTGCCCCGCAATGTCGGCGTCGGTGTCGGCGAGTTCGGGACGCGACTTCGGATCGTCCATTTCGACGGTCGAGCGTGCATTTTTATTGTTCCAATTGAGATCGGGACCGGTGTATTTGATTGCCGGTTTGATCTCGTAGAGGTCGGCGCCGATCGCCGTCGCCATCGTCTGAGACAATTTACGGGTCGAGCCGCTTGCCGAGAAGAACGCCACCAATTTTTTATTCATAAACAATCACTCCAATCGAAACGATTATAAACTCCGCGCGGATCAAATTCAACGGTGGAGCCCGCTCAATGCGCTTGAAAAATTATCAGCCCGCCTTTGCGCTCAAAACCCGTCGACCACAAATCGCCGAGCTCGACCCAACGCCCGATGCCGTAGCTCACGAGCCGCACTCGATCACCGTCGAGACCGTTGATCAAAAACCAGTGCCAAACGTAATCTCTGAAGCGCGGATTTTTATGATTGAGCGTCAAGCACGGGATCAACCAACCGTCGTCGATCTGATTTTGTATGACAATCCGCGCGGATTCAACGGATCGATCGCCGTCAAACGGCAACAATTCAATCGAAGACTCGCCGCGATCACGGAGGAATTTTTGAAAGCCTTCGATGTAAATCTCCAACCGATCGATGCCCGTCCAACGCGGACGAAGATACGGTTGCATGACATCGACGGCGAATTTTAAGTAGTCGTCGCGATCAAAATTTTTTACATCGAACGGACATAAGCCGCGCCGATTTTTATACAGCTCGAAATAAATTGAGCAGTCGCAGGCGGTGATCGCCGCGCAACCGCCCTCGTGCATCCAAAAATCCGAACACCAAGCCTGTTGCCCGCCGTAGGACGAGCCGATGTAAAAATGCGGAAGTTCAATGCCCATCGATAAAAATCACCGTCCAAAAAAAAATTCCCGAGCGAATAATTTTCGTCGGGAGAAATTTTATCACGGAAATTTTAAAACGTCCGCCGCGAGAGTGATCCCGAATCGATTGACGAACGTCACTTTGCGATGATTGACTTTGTCGCTCTGCTCGAAAACTTTATCCCATTTCGTTTCGAGCTTCAATTTTTCCGCCGTGATCATGTTATGCCCGCCTTTCGCCGTGCTCGCCGCCGCGTTGACGTGATCGATCGCTCCGAACGACATCACGCCCGCCATCAGCGCCGTCGCCATCAAAATTTTTTTGCCTCTGAACAATTGAATCGCCCCCAACGCTTTTCTTCATGATATAATATCATCAGCGCGATTGCCAATACAAAAAAATTATTTGGGCGTATTCTGTCGAGTTATGGGGTTGGTGGCAATGGAATTGAGAGTGCTCGAGTACTTCGTCGAATCGGCGCGGGAAGAAAATATTTCGCGTGCGGCGGCTCGACTTCACGTCAGTCAACCGGCGCTGTCGAAACAAATTCAGGCGCTCGAGGACGAGCTCGGGCATAAATTGTTTCATCGACGGAGCGGACGGATCGAGTTGACGGACGAAGGGCGATTGTTCCTCCGACGCGCCGAAGACATTCTCGAGATGGTGCACAAGACGAAGCTCGAGTTCGAGACGCTTGACGGGTCAACGGCGGGCGACGTTTACATCGGCTGTGCGGAGTCCGACGCGATCAAGCACATCGCGCGCGTGATGAAGTCGTTGCAATCGACATACCCGCGCATTCGATATCATCTCTACAGCGGCAACGGCGAAGATTTATTTTATCGATTGGACGGCGGGCTGTTGGATTTTTCGTTGACGTTTCAATCGGTCGACATCACGAAGTACGACAGCCTTTCGATCCCGACGCCGGACATTTGGGGAGTGATCATGCGTCGCGACAGTCCGCTTGCCGACAAGCGCTCGATCACGGTCGACGATCTGAGAGACAAGCCGCTGATCTGTTCGCGCGAGGCGATGAACGACGAGTATTTGAAGTGGTTCGGCAACGAGTTCAAACGCTTTCGAGTGACGATGACGTATAATCTGTTGTACAACGCGGCGCTCATGGTGCGCGAAGGATTAGGATACGCGATCAGCCTCGACAAACTTGCCGACACGCGCGACGGGAGCGAATTATGCTTTCGACCGTTGGAGCCGCGCTTGAGCTCGACGCTCCGATTGATTTGGAGGAAAGAAAAATTATTGTCGTCGGCGGCATCGATTTTTCTCCGCGCCATGCAAAAAAACTTTTTCTCTCTCGAACGTTGACATAATAAAGGCTGCACTATAAAATATTCCCGTTAATGGAGGTTTTGCTTATGGAGAAAAAAATTTTGTTGAGCATCTGCATTCCGACATACAATCGTGCAGCAGTATTAAAAATGCTTGTGGATGAGCTTTTGACCATCCAAAGTGACGAGGTCGAATTCGTCATCAGCGATAATCACTCCGCCGACGCAACAGAGGTATTGATGCGATCGATCAACGATGAGCGATTACACTACTATCGCAACGACGCAAATCTCGGTCCGGAAAACATACGAGTCCTTCTCAAGGCAAGTAAGCAAAGCAAATTTTGTTTGCTCATAAGGGACAAAGATATGATTCCCAATATCGACGATTGGTTTCAAAAAGTGAAGCCCTTGCTTGAATTGGCAGAGGACACGAGCCTATTTAGGGGGGGGCTCCTTTCTCCGAGGGGAAATCGTTTGGTTGTAGTTCCGAGGTATAAGCGCACAAAAAATACCGCTCAATGCTTTATTGATGTGATGAACGTCGGCACGTATATGACGTCGATTATTTTTCCGCGCAAAACTTTGGAGAATGTTTTCGAGCTCGCCAAAAGTTCGGCACCGTATATGTGGTCTCTCTACGGATTTATTAATCTAATGATCTGGTGCGTCAAATGGGGCGATTATATTCCGATGCCGGAGTTAATCGTACATATGCGTACTACAAAAGTTTTTTCGGATTCAGCCAATTGGGGCGGAATTGGAAGTCAGGATGTTCCCTACTGGGTCGTAGAGTCCAGAAATAAGCAAAACCTTGACATGGTGAGAATGTTCAAGGGACTTGATTTGCCCAACGAAATATTAATTCCGGTCATGTGTAATGCCCTTATTCGTCAGAGCAGGTGGGTGGTAAATGCCTTCAAGGCAATTCACTCGAACGCAATAAAAAAGATGGTCGACGTTGTACAGCGGGAGCGCAATAGATCGACAACATTTTGGCACTCCGTCTTCTGGTCGGGCTATGAAGCAATGCTCAAGGAAATTAATTCGTTGTATGGTCTTTCGCCGGTCACATCAGAGGTTTTCAGCGCTACGATGAATTACTACAGACAGTTATGTGAGTTGACGGAAGCAAAAGAACTGAACGCTGCTAAAACTGCCGCCGCCAAGAAATCATGATTATATAAAAGGGGACTCCGCGCGGAGCCCCAAATTTTTTCGACCACCATGCAAAATTTCTTTTGACGGAGGCTTTTTTTCAATGGAGATCAAAGGCAAATACAACACAATCACCGTCTTCAATGACGCCGTCGAGTATGACGAGATGGATCAGATGAAGCGCATCGCCAACTGCCGCGCCTTCGCCGACGCCACGATTAAAGTCATGCCCGACCACCATTGCGGCTCGTCGTGCGTCGTCGGCTACACTCAGACCGTCGTCGATAAGGTTGTGCCCAATCTCGTCGGCGTCGATATCTCGTGCGGCATGTCCTACGCCAAAATTCCCGCCGTCGATCTGACTTCGCTCGACAAAATTGTTCGCGCGTTCATTCCCGCCGGCTCCGCATTCCACAATCCGAACGACGTCCCGAACAAGTTGAAGCGCATCGTCGAAAATATTATCGGCAAGTTGGTTTGTCGATTGCCCGATGAATCGCTCACACGCATTTTGAACTCGATCGGGACGCTCGGAGGCGGCAATCATTTCATCGAAGTCGATCGCTCCGTCGAGACCGGCGATTGGTACATCGTCGTCCACTCGGGCTCGCGCAATCTCGGTTTGCAAGTCTGTCGTTATTGGCAAGACCGTGCAATCAAAAATCTCAAGGAAAATAAATACGGCGTCGCGAAAATTATTGAACAGCTGAAGCGCGAAGGTCGAGAGTCGGAAATCTCCGCGCGGATCGAGGAAATTAAATCTCAGCATCGCGACATCCCGTCGGAGCTGGCGTATCTCGAGGGTGAAGACATGCTCGGCTACCTGCACGACATGGATTTGGTTGATCAATATGCGGTGCTCAACCGTCAGACGATGATCGAGACGATCGCAAACAAAATCGGCGTCGGCACTCATAAGATGAAAGTCTCGACGACGAAACACAATTACATCGATCAAACGCATCGAATGTTGAGGAAAGGCGCGATCGCCGCATATGCCGACGAAGAAGTGATCATTCCGTTCAATATGCGCGACGGAGCGGTGCTGGCGATCGGCAAGGGCAATGCCGATTGGAATTGGAGCGCGCCGCACGGAGCGGGGCGATTAATGAGTCGGGGCCATGGCGAAGGAATTGATCACGCTCGACGAATTTGTACAATCGATGCAAGGGATTTACACATCGTCGGTGAACGAGTCGACGCTCGACGAGTCGCCGATGGTTTATAAGGACGCGTCGGAGATCGAGGCGTTGATCGAGCCGACGGTCGAGGTGCGAGAACATCTCAAGCCAATTTATAATTTCAAAGCCGGCAACTGATCCGATTGATTTTGAAACTGAAAAGGGACTCCGCTCGGAGCCCCTTATTTTTATTTCGATGTCAAGGAAAATATTTTCGACCACGGGATTTCGATCCCCAATATCGACATCGCCGCTATCGCCAGCGCCGCAGCCAATATCAGGATTATCGCCAAATTCCCCAACGCCGAGCCCTTCTTCGACGCCGGCAAGTTGTCTCGATCAAACCGACGCGGCTCAAATTTTTTTCCGTATTGACGATCGATCCACTGAACGAAGTCGAATAAATTTCTTAAACACTGCGTCGCCTCGTCCCGCGTCAACTCCCGACCGTCGTCCCTCCCGTGCATCGCATCGTTGCCGAGCATTCGGATTCGATGAATTTTTTTGTTCAAATCCCGCCCGACCTCATTCGCAAACGCCGCGCTCGACATCATTTTATACAGCTCTCCAAACGACTTGCCGTCCTGCGTCGTCGAATTGTTCAGCTCCTCGTCAATCGAAAATTTTCCGTCGCGAGCGTAGAGCCACTTCATTATCTTCTCCAACGCCGCCCGACAATTCCTGATGCACGCCGTCGGCGAAGTCTTCAACGAATCCTCCGCCTCAATGCACGCCCGAGCAAACTCTTGAAACTCCGATTTGCCGTCCAAATACGAAAAGTTATTCCCCATGAGATCGAGCTCCGAAAAATTTACTTCAACATCGCAAGCATCGTGCCTGCCGCGACCGCCGTCCCGATAACGCCCGCGACATTCGGTCCCATCGCATGCATCAGCAGGAAGTTGCCCGGCTTGGCTTGCATGCCCACCGTCTGAGACACGCGCGCCGCCATCGGAACCGCACTAACGCCCGCCGATCCGATCAACGGATTGACTTTGCCGCCCGTCATCTTGCACATGATCTTGCCGAAAATCAAGCCGCCCGCCGTGCCGCCCATGAACGCCACCAGCCCGAGCCCGATGATCAACAGCGTATCAGCCTTCAAAAAGCTCTCCGCCGACATCGTTAAGCCCGTGCCCGTCGCCAAAAAGATCGTCACGATGTTTATCAGCGAGTTCTGCGCCGTGTCCGACAGACGATCCGTCACGCCCGATTCGCGGAACAAATTGCCCAACATCAGGCAGCCGAGCAGCGCCGCAATCGGCGGCAACAACAGGCTGATGAAAATCGTCGCGACGATCGGAAATACTACGCGCTCGAATTTCGTCACCGGTCGAAGTTCCTGCATTTCGATCTGCCGCTCCTCGAGCGTCGTCAACGCCTTCATTATCGGCGGCTGGATCAGCGGCACCAACGACATGTAAGAATACGCCGCCACCGCGATCGCTCCCAACAGATGAGGCGCAAGTTTCATCGACAGATAGATCGATGTCGGACCGTCCGCGCCGCCGATGATTCCGATCGCCGCCGCCTCGTGCACGTCGAAGCCGACCAACATTGCGCCGAGCAGCGCGACGAACACTCCGATTTGAGCCGCCGCGCCGAGTAATAATGTCGACGGGCGAGCGAGCAACGGGCTGAAGTCCGTCATTGCTCCGATGCCGAGGAAGATCAACGGCGGGAATATCTCATATTTTATTCCGTAGCTGATCGCCATCATAACGCCCATCTCGTCGAAAAATCCCGTCCGAGGGAAATTCGCCAGGATGCAGCCGAACGCGATCGGTCCGAGCAGCAACGGCTCAAATTCTTTGACGAATGCCATGTAGAGCAGCAGCAATCCGACCAAAATCATGATGCCGTTGCCGATGGTGAATGAATAAAATCCGCTGTCGAGCCACACCGACTCGAGCGACACCGCAAACGCATTTATGAGTTCCAAAATCAATCACTCCTTCCGTCGGCAATTTAGTGCGTCAAGCGTTGGTTGGGATAAGTCACCGAGTGCTCCCAAGCGCTGTTGTTGTGAATCGGATGAATCGCATGTATTTGACCGACGGAATATCCGTAGGCGCCGACCGCCGCCGCGATCACCGCAATAACTTCGGCGGGAATGCCTTCCTCGATCGGCTCCTCGACAATCGGAGCGGGCGGAGGCGCTGCGACCTTCGGCGCTTCGTCGGCGGTAGTTTCTTTAGGTTTTGTCGGGTCGATGATGTGAATAAGTTTGATGAGATAACTCAGCGACACGAGCACGATGAACACGACCGTCATGTTGATCAACATGATCACGAACGGGTTGGTCGTTACGGGTTGATCCATTTTTTTCATCACCTCTAACAGATTGACAATCTTGTTTATCATAGCGCGCTCGAAAAAAATTGCAAGCCCTTGTCAAAAATAATTTCGCGCGTCAACAGGATTGATCACATCGTCGACGAATTTTCTCTCGTCGGGAGTTCAGCTGTTCGATCAAAAAATACGTCTGCGGGAGGCAATTATGGAAGGCAATGAAACACTGACGGGGCGTCGTTTGGACAAGACGCGGCTCGAGATTCAAAATTTGCGCGGGCGATTGCAAGACGTGTTTTCGGAGTTCGACCAACGTTTGAAGACGTTGACGTCGGATATCGACGAGCTCCGCGCGGAGAATGCTCAACTCGAGCGGGAGAAACTCAATCTGCAGGGGACGATCGAGCGCGTGCGCGAGCAATTGGCTCAACGATTCGGGCGCGGGTGGGAATTATTTCAACGGTATCAAAAGGTTGGAGCGCATGCTCGACAGATATTGGGGGCGACCGTGTTTGTTCGCGACGATAATTTTACGTCGTTCATCTGCGGCGGCGCTCAATCGCGATCGCTGGAAACGTTGTGGGACGTGACGCATGAGTGTGTGATGAGCGGGCGGCGTGAGGACGCTGAAATTCTTTGGGACATCTTTGCGTATTGCGTTGAGCTGGTGAACTCGACGAAGGGGCAAGACATTTACACGATCTCGGAGGTGAACGAGGGCGATCGATTTGATTCGGACGTGCAAACGGAGGGACCTCGGAGTCGGGCGCAGGGCAGAGTGCTTGAGATTTATATTCTGGGCTATCGAAACAATCACAACGGTAAAGTGATTCGTAAGAGCGTGGTGCGCGTGGGTTGAGGAGGAATGATTGATGAGTGAGTTGCCGAAAAACAGACCGTCGCGTTTGACGTCGGTGCGGGTGAATAAAATTCAGTTCGACCACATCTTTACGGATTCGGCGGTGGCGATGGGCGAGAAGATCGCGCGGGAGCTGGCGGCGTTGAAGGACGACATTGCGCCCGTCGCCGACAAACGGTTCGTGTTGATGAAGAATAAAAAGGTGTGGTTTGATCGGGATGTCGCCGGATTGTTTCCTCGAATGGAGGATAACGATCTGCCGAAATTTATCTGCAACGCCGCAGATGACGTTCGGAATTATGCCGGCTTTAAGAAGGACGGTTTTACGTTCCTTCCAATGACGGGCGTCGAGTGCTCGAAAACTTTTCGGAAGGATGTCGGCAACCCTTATCTTCTCTCTGATGGTCGGCTGACGTACTATAAAGACGTTTGGTCGGCTTATGATATCGTTACGATTGAAGGACGCCCCGGCGGTTGCGGCTGTTCGTGGTGGCGTACGAACAATCATGGCTGGCGAGGATATTGCGGGGGGCGGGGTTGCGATTCGGCGGCGACGTTGGTTCCGATTTATCGGTTGAGAGGCGAAAACGCGGCGGCGATGAGCTATTTCGATGCCTTCTTTACTTGGATCGAGCTCGGACTGGTGCCCGAAGGTTTGAAAGCCAAACAGGAGAAATTCTTCAGCGATCTCATCAACGATTACTCCACCGTCGAAGACTACATCACCGTCGACAAAACCAACGAGACTATCACCTTCGACAGCGATCGATTCTCCGCCGACGTGCTCAGCGGCGCCTTCACCAAAACCGTCTTCGGCTACGACTTCGACATCAAAAAAACTCTCGCGGGAGTGCTCGACGGCTCCAAAAAATATTCCGGCTCGGTCGACGCGCTCAAAACCGAACTGCTCGATTGCGATCTCAAACGCGCCAACATTCAACCTTACGAGGAGCGCGTGCTCACCGACGTCAACCGCGGACATTGGGATCTCTTCGAGACCGCTCACTCAGATAACAAGGACGAAGTGACCGTTCAATTGCCTCAAGATGAGATGCTCGTTGCGCGCCCGCCCCAGATGGACGTCCGACTTCACGGCATCTGCTCAATCGACTTCGGAACCAAATCGACGATCGTCGTCTGTCGAGACGGCGACGCCCGCATGTTGAGAATCGGCAAGGGCGATTACTCCAAAGCACCCACCATGAAGGACTTTGAAAATCCGACCGCAATCGAGCTGCGCGACATAAATTCGTTCCTCGACGCATATCGAGCCCGCGTCGGTCGTCCGTTCACCGAATGGGATCAAGTCACCGTCAGCCATCAAGCCGCCGAGGCGATCTTCAAAGCCAACGTCGGCAGCTCCGTCTACAATTCCGTGTTCAACGAGTTAAAACAATGGGCGAAGGACGAGCAGAGTTATCCGATCCTGAAGGATTTGTCGGGCGTCACGCAGGACATCAAGCCCTACCTCGAGACGCAATCGATCGACGGCGGCGACTTCGATCCGATCGAGCTCTACGCGTATTATCTCGGGCTCTACATCAACAACATGCACCACAAAATTTATCTTGATTACATTCTGTCGTATCCGGTCAATTATCGCAAGGACGTGCGCGAGCACATTCGAGCCAGTTTCGAGCGCGGGCTGAAAAAATCTCTGCCGCCCGCGTTGCAAGCCGACGAGCAGATGATGAAACACTTCAGAGTGTACCTCGGCGCGAGCGAACCGGCGGCGTATGCGATCAGTGCTCTCGAATATTTTGATCTCGAGCCGAAATCGATCGGCGAAAAAATTGCCTACGGAGTGTTTGATTTCGGCGGCGGCACGACGGATTTTGACTTCGGGATCGAATACATTCCCGAAAATCGTCGGCGGAATTTCATCATCGATCAGTTCGGATTCAACGGCGATATATTGCTCGGCGGCGAGAACATTCTCGAGCTGCTTGCCTACGAAGTCTATAAAGACAACCTTGACGAGATGCGCGCAAAAAAAATTCCGTTCGCGTTGCCGCCCGGGTGTGAACTGTTCGCGGGCGCCGAAATGCTCGTGAGCACAACGAAAGATGCGTCGTCGCATATGAACAATCGGATTATGGCGGAGAAATTGCGTCCGATCTGGGAGCACACCGACGAGTACAGCAACTTCGACGAATCGGCGGTGCCGTTCACGCTGTTTTCGAGCGAGCGGACGGAAGGCAGTTACACCGTCGGAGTCAATCTCGACGTCAATGTTGAGAGGCTGGAGGAATGCATTGAAGGGCGCATTCGGATCGGCGTGGAAAATTTTTTGCAGTCGATGTACAGCGCATTCGAGGGCAAGGAAATTTATCCGATACATATTTTCTTGGCGGGCAACTCGTGTCGGTCGCCGGTGGTCAAGAAAATCTTCGACGAGTTCATCGAAAAGGAACGTCGCGAGCTGCAATCGAAGTCGGACGGCAACACCGTCGAGCAAGAACAGTTCGTATTACACATGCCGCTCGGAATGGATCAATCGGCGGATCAATCGGAGGATCAATCGACGGATCAATCGGCGTTTGATATGGCAATGGATCGACGGCGGACGGGCAAAACGGGTGTGGCGTTCGGGCTGTTGCGCTGTCGGAAGGGCGGCAAGGACGTCAAGATCAACAATAAAAATGACGCGTCAATTGACGGCGACGGCGGAGGCAATCCGATTTTCCAATATTATTTGGGGAATGCGGGCGCTGACGGCAAGACGTTCACCGTCAAGATCGGGCGCGACATCGGTTATGGCGATTGGATGTATTTCACGGGCGCCGACGAGCCGGATTTTGAAGTGTATTACACGACGATCCCGCGTGCGCGGTTGGGTAAATTGCCGATAGAGGAGGTGTCGATGTTGCATTGTGTGCTCGACGACGAGGAAGTGAGCGACGATGACGATGTCGGCATTTACATTCGTAAGGTCGACCCGAACACGATCGAGTATGCGGTGGGCACCGACGAGGATTTTGCGGACGAGTTCGAGGGCAAAACTCATCGGCAAAAGTTGATGTGAGCGTCGGGCGACGGTCGGCGATCGGAAAAAATTTTTGGGGATCGAAAAAGGGACTCCGCGCGGAGCCCCCAATTTTTTTGACGATGGACAAGAGGGCGCCGCCGCCGCTCCCACCCCCCGAGCGCGGCGCCCCAATTGTGACAGCGACGCCCACCCGCGTCGGCGGCGCCCGACTGTTTAGTAGCGCTTACTCCGCGTCGGCAGCGCCCGCCCTTCAAAAAGAGCCGCACACCGCACGGGCGGGCGGGCTTGTAAAGCAGCGATGCTGCCGGTGGGCGGCTCTAAAAAAAAGCCCCGCAGGGATCATCGACAGGCGGGCGGGAGAAATATTTTAGGAGTTGGTCAGCCGCTCGAAACATTTATTGAACTCGGAAATAATTTTTTCCTCATCGAGCGTCTTCAACTGTCGAACCTCCATCAAAATTTTCCCGTCGACAATCACCGTATCCGCCGACGTCGACGCCGCAGAATACGCCAACAACGATGTCGGATTGTAATTCGGTTGCCATTCGACGCCGCTCATATCCCACAACACGATATCAGCCTTCCAACCTTCGCGCAGCTCGCCGACTTCCTTCAGCCCGATCGCCCGCGCGCTGTTGATCGTCCCGAGTTTGATCGTTTCGAGCGCGGGGATCGCCGTCGGGCTCATCGTCGAGACTTTATTCAAAAACGACGCCAATCTGATCTCCTCGAGCATGTCCAAATTATTATTGCTCGACGCGCCGTCCGTCCCCACGCCGACGATCAAGCCGCGCTCGATCAGTTTTTCGATCGGAGCAATCCCGCTCGAGATTTTCATGTTCGAGCCCGGGTTATGAGCCACCCGCACATTTTTTTCGACCATGATATTAATCTCGTCGTCGCTCAGATGAACGCAATGCGCCGCCAACATTCCCAAGTCGAGCAGCCCCGTCTCGTTGACCACTTCAAACGGGCGCTTGCCGTATTTTTTTATGCAACCGTCAATTTCGTCAAGCGTCTCGTTCATATGCATGTGGATTTCCGCGCCGCACTTCGACGCCGCCGCTACGACTTTCTTCAAATACTCCGGCTCGCATGTATAAATCGCGTGCGGTCCGAACATCACCGTCACCCGACCGTCCGCGCCGCCGTTCCATTCTTTGAACAGCTCAACATTCGTCGACAATTTTTCATCGCCGTCGAAAATCCCGATCAGCCCTCGACACAATACGCCGCGCATGCCGCTCTCGTCGACGACCTTTGCGACTTCCTCCATGCAAGGTCCGTACATGTCCGCAAATGCCGTCGTCCCCGATTTGATCATTTCGACCGCCGCCAACGCCGCGCCCCAATAAATGTCGGCGCGTTTCATCTTCGCCTCGATCGGCCAGATATGATTGTTGAGCCAATCCATTAGCGCAAGATCGTCGGCATAACTCCGTAAAAGCGTCATCGACGCATGAGTGTGCGCGTTGACGAGACCGGGCGTCGCAAATTTTTTTCGACCGTCAATCACCGTCGCGCCTTCAACGTCATCGACCGCGCCGATCTTCGCAATTCGATCGCCTTCAATCAAAATATCCGTCACATCGACCGTGCCCTCCGCGCGGAGCACCGTCGCGCCCTTGATCAAAATCTTATTCATCAATCCGTCGC
Organism: uncultured Selenomonadales bacterium; assembly: GCA_937915885.1. Lineage (GTDB taxonomy): Bacteria > Bacillota > Negativicutes > Selenomonadales > Selenomonadaceae > Quinella. The sequence continues at coordinate 12,675 of CALGGP010000201.1, forward strand.
TCCTCAGAAATTTAAATACGCCTTCTGCTCGTCCGTCAACTCGTCGATCGAGACGCCCATCGACTCGAGCTTGAGCTCCGCGATCTTCTTGTCGATTTCCTCGGGGATCACATAAACTTTATTCTCGAGCTTCTCTCGACTGTGCAGAATGTACGACACACTGAAGAATTGCACCGCGAACGACAAATCCATGATCTCCGCCGGATGCCCGTCGCCCGACGCCAAATTCACCAGCCGCCCCTCAGCCAACAGATAAATTTTCCGCCCGTCCGACTGTAAAAATTCCTCGACATTATTGCGCACCCGTCGACGCGACACGCTCAGTTCTTCCAACTGCGGAATGTTCACTTCCACGTCGAAATGCCCCGCGTTCGCCAGCAGCGCGCCGTTCTTCATCAGCGGATAATGCCGTCCGACGATCACGTCTTTGTCGCCCGTCAACGTCAAAAATACGTCGCCGATTTTCGCCGCCTCGTCCATCGGCATTACTCTAAATCCATCGAACACCGCCTCGATCGCGCGGATCGGATCGACTTCCGTCACGATCACATTAGCCCCGAGACCTTTAGCCCGCATCGCCGCGCCCTTGCCGCACCAGCCGTAGCCCGCGATCACGACGGTTTTGCCCGCGACCACGAGATTGGTCGTCCGCATGATCCCGTCCCACGTCGATTGCCCCGTCCCGTACCGATTATCGAACAGATATTTGCAATACGCATCGTTGGCGGCGATCATCGGGAACGCCAACTCGCCTCGTTTTGCAAGCGCGTGCAGACGCTTGACGCCCGTCGTCGTTTCTTCGGAGCCGCCGATAATTTTTTCGATCACATCGCGGCGCTTGGTGTGAATCATGTTGACGAGATCGCCGCCGTCGTCGATAATGATATCGGGCTCGAAATCGAGCGCGCGGCTGAGATAATCGTCATACTCCTCGGCGGTGCAACCGTGCGTGGCGTAAACCGTCAAGCCAGACTCGACGAGAGCGGCGGCGACGTCGTCTTGCGTCGACAGCGGATTGCAGCCCGTGATGACGATCTCGGCGCCCGCGCGTTGAAACACTTCAGCCATGTAAGCGGTCTTCGCCTCGATGTGGAGCGTGACGGCGATTTTTTTGCCCGCGAACGGTTTGCTGATGCTGAACTCGCGATCGATGGCGGACATCACCGGCATAAAATTTTTGACCCAATCAATTTTATCGCGACCGCTCGGCGCGAGATTGATATCCTTGACAATCGACATAAGACGATGCCTCCCAAAAAAATTTTCGGCGCATATTGTAACAGTTTGCCTGCCGAAATTTCAAGTGTTACCGAGACGCGGCGTAAAACCCAAATTGAGGATATAAGCCGCCAACATTGACTTGCAACACTACATAAATTAAAATTGAATTAGCGGTTAGCCTTCCGCTTTAACAAAAAGCGAGATAAGAACAACGGCTCGTGCCTTGCAAGCAATGAAGTCGTTTCGGAGTTTACACTCACCCGCATCGCAGCGCGACACTTAGAGATTTAATCTCCGGACTGAGTGAATCGTGACGGGTGTAAAGCAGTGTTTTGCAAGTACGAAGAAAGGACGGTACGCTGAGGAAAGTAAGCTGAATCCGAAAGGAGACAGTGTAGTGGCAGCTTGGCACTGCCATTGAGAATAAGGGCGCACGTTAGCGAATAAGGACTAACCTCTACAGAGTTCACACTTCTCAAGAATCCCCCGAGTCGTGGGGAATGTCAAACTTGCGCGGGGTGAGAGCGATGGAGTTATGGTTTTCGGAGTTGCACACGCCGAACGTCAAATTTTCGATCCGCGTCGAGCGGCAACTGTTCAGCGCGACGAGCCCGTTTCAGAGGATAGACATATTCGAGTCGCCGGACTTCGGGCGGTTTTTGATCCTCGACGGTTGCATGATGTTGACGGAGAAGGACGAATTTATTTATCATGAGATGATTGCGCACGTGCCGATGTGCGTCAATCCGTCGATCAAAAAAATTTTATTGGTGGGCGGCGGCGACGGAGGTTCGGCTCGAGAGCTGTTGAAGTATCCGACGGTGGAGCGGATCGATCTGGTTGAGATCGACGAAGTTGTGATTGAGGCGTGCCGAAAATTTTTGCCGCAAACGGCGGCGTGTCTCGACGACGAGCGGGTGTCGATCAAGATTGCAGACGGGCTGCAATTTGTGCGGCGTTGCGTCGACGAGTATGATTTGATTATAGTTGACTCGACGGATCCGTTCGGACCGGGCGAAGGACTTTTTACGAAGGAGTTTTACGGGAATTGTTTCAAGGCGCTCCGCGCGGACGGGATCATGGTGAATCAGCATGAGAATCCGTTTTATAAGAATGACGCGATAGCGATGCAACGGGCGCATAAGCGGATCGTGTCGTCGTTTCCGATCAGTCGGGTGTATCAGTTGCACATCCCGACATATCCGTCGGGGCATTGGCTGTTCGGATTTGCATCGAAAAAACTGCATCCGATCGATGGCGTTGATTTCGATCGATGGGAGCGGCTCGGGATCGAGACGAGATATTATAATACGAGACTGCATCGGGGCGCGTTTGCGTTGCCGAGTTATGTAGAGGCTCTGCTGCGGGACGTGGAGCCCGAATGAATTTTAGCCCTCCCGTTGGTTTTTGGGGTGACGGAAAAAAAGGACGCCTGCCGACGCAGATTGGGCGACGAATTTTTTTCCCGCCCGTAAAGCCGTCGACAGTTGAAACGAAGCGGGGAGCCCGCCGACGCGGGTAGGCGATGAGTTTTTTTCCCGCCCGTAAAGCCGTCGACAGTTGAAACGAAGCGGGGAGCCGCCGACGCGGGTAGGCGATGAGTTTTTTTCCCGCCCGTGAAGCCGTCGGCTGTGGAAACGAAGCGGGGAGCCGCCGACGCGGGTAGGCGATGAGTTTTTTTCCCGCCCG
>CALGGP010000202.1 GCA_937915885.1 uncultured Selenomonadales bacterium
CTATTATCAACGCATAAAGCCGTCATTAGAAATGTTCGATCGAATTTGTCTTGCTTCTCAATTGCATAATCTAAATATGCAGATTCAAACATCTTAACTACACTGACATCTATTTTTTCTGTTTGCATGTCAAGAACATCGTCTGGTGTAATTTGAGTTTTATAAATACCAACAGGATGTTTCTTATTTAAATGTAGGATATCTATTGTAAAAGATATAATAAAATCTTTCTTCTCCTTTTTCATCAAATATAAACGAGGATAGAATTCTTGCAATATTTGTTGACGTAAATAATTAGGAGTAATGACGTTATAACTACTTAGCCTTTTCAAAGAGCATTTTTCAAATGAAAGTCGAGTTTCTTGGATTCCTTCTTCATTTTGAATTATCTTCATGTCGGATTGCTCCTTGTCAAAATTGCTATCAAATGTGAAATAACGAAAAGATGATCCATATTTACTATTTACCGTTATTTTATCGAAATAATAGAGGTATACAAGTCTTCCTACTCCTTGATGAGTATCTTCATCAACCTTTAATAATTCACAGAATTTATCATAACGCTCGTTAGTGAATCCTTCACCATTATCAATAATATCTACATGCAAAGTCTCTTGTTTCTCAAAAGAATCGATAGTCACATTAACTTCGATTTTTGTTGCCTTGGCATCAAGAGAATTGGCAATTGCCTCTTTAAATACCATATCTAAAGAAGGATTCTGGAAAAATATCTTAATAGCTTGTTTTGTATTTACTTTCATAACGATTCTATTTATTTAATCCTCATATGCAGAAAGACCTGATATCTTCTGCCCTGACACCATTCGCTTTAACAATGGAATCAAGTCATTCATGACCTCTGTTTCTTTGCGAGTACGGTCACGCCAGCCTAAATCCAATGGAGCCAACAAGTCATTTAACTTTTCACCATCAAAGATTTTTCGCTCTACGATGTCATCAACGAATGCTTTTAACGAAGCAATATCCAAATGGTGTTTGTCGGCAATATCCATCAGTTCATTTGCAAACTTCTCTGTCTTGAAAAGTTCGTAGCCATCTCTGATTTCTTTGATCATGAATATGAGGTGGAATTCAAGAATTCAGATGAGCTTCTTTCCGAGTCCGCAAATAAATCCATAGGTCGCCAGAGCTATGCATCGGAACTCAATCCTCAGTACACCTTTGAAAACTTCATAGACGGACCTTCGAGTAACCTGGCTTATTCCGCTGCACTCGCGGTAGCAGAATCTCCGGGTGAATTCTACAATCCGCTCTTTATCTACGGCGGCGCAGGTCTTGGAAAAACACACCTTATGGAATCTGTTGGTAACTATATTTATCAGCATAATTCTTCAAAAACTAAAATATGTTACATAACTGCAGAAAACTTAATGAACGAATTTATAAAAGGTCTTCGTTCTAATACAATGGAAAATTTTAAATCGGGATTTGCGGCGGTGATCGGTCGTCCGAACGTCGGCAAATCGACCCTTATCAATCGGCTCATCGGACAAAAGATCGCGATCACTTCCGATAAGCCGCAAACTACTCGTTCGCGCATTCAATGCATCCTCACCGTCGACGACGCGCAAATTATTTTCCTCGACACCCCGGGCATTCATAAGCCCAAATTCAAGCTGGGAGAATACATGCTCCGCGCGGCGGAAGGCACTCTTAAGGAAGTTGACGCGATCCTGTTCGTGATCGACGCGAGTGAAAAATTCGGAGGCGGCGAAAAATATATTCTCGAGCGGCTAAAGGCGACGGAGCGCCCCGTGATTCTCGTCGTCAACAAACTCGATCTGATTGCGCGCGAAAAAGTTCTGCCGATCATCGCCGAATACTCCGCGCGGAGGAATTTTGCGGCGGTCGTGCCGATCAGCGCCGCCGACGGTACCAACGTCAATGCGGTTGTCGACGAGCTCAAAAAATTTTTGCCCGACGGTCCGAAATATTATCCCGACGACATGGTGACCGATCAGCCCGAGCGATTGATCGTGGCGGAATTGATTCGGGAAAAATTATTGCACTTGACGGAGGACGAAGTGCCGCACTCGATCGCGGTCGACATCGAAGAGATGACGCGGCGACCGAACGGCGATCATTACATTCGAGCGCATATTTATGTTGAGCGCGATTCTCAAAAGGGCATTTTGATCGGCAAGAAGGGCTCGATGCTCAAAAAGGTTGGGGAGCAATCGCGCCCCGAGATTGAGATGCTGCTCGGCTCGAAAGTGTTCTTGGATTTATGGGTGAAGGTTAAAAAGGACTGGCGAAATTCCGTCGGCGCCATTCAAAACTTCGGGCTCGGTGACTGATAATCATGGGGCGCCGTCGACGCTCCCGCCCACCGAGCACGGCGCCCAACGGAGGAAGCAGTTCCCACCCGCGTCGGCGGCGCCCCGCGCCTCAAAGCGAAGTGTCCACTGAGAACGCGGCGCCCGCCCACCAACGACGCTGCCCAACCTGGATCGGCATTGCCTACCTGCGTCGGCGCCGCCCCTTCTTCAAAGCGGAGTGTTCGCTGTGAGTGCGGCGCCTTCTTATTCGTTCGGATCATGGTGACTGATATTGGATAAAAAAAATAACGGCGGCAGCGCGCTTTCGGATTACTTCATCAAGGGACTGGTCGTCCTGATTCCGATCGCGATCACATTTTCCGTCGTCAAATGGGTTTTGGATTTAACCGAGGGCGTTCTCGGCAAAAATCTGCCGTTCTATTTCCCCGGGCTCGGACTGGTCTCGGTGCTTCTTCTGATTTTCATCGTCGGCTGGTTTTCGTCGCATTTATTCTGGCAACGCATCATCGCGCTCGGCGAGGCGCTACTCGACAAAATTCCCGTCGTCAAATTCATATACAAGAGCGTCAAACAATTTTCGGCGGCGATGTTTGAATCGACGGGGCTGTTTAAGACCGTGGTGCTGGTGCCGTATCATCAATCGCTGACGATGGGCTTTTTGATCTCGGACGCGCCCGCCGCCGTCAATGAAAAGCTCGAGGGCGAATACGTTTGCGTGTTCGTGCCTTGGAGCCTGAACATGACGTCGGGGACAAATTTATTCGTCAAGAAAGCCGATGTGATCTTCGTTGACATCAAGCCCGAGGACGCGCTCCGATTTATGCTCACCGCCGGCGCCGTCAAACCGAATTAAGTTTTTTTGACGTGAGGGACGTAGGCGGACTCGAGCAGTTGAATTTCGTCGTCGTCGAGAACGATATCGAGCGCCGACACCGCCTCCTCCAAATGCTCAACGCTCGCCGCTCCGATTATCGGCGCCGTCACGTATTTTTTATTGAACATCCACGCGAGCGCCTCTTGCGCCATCGAACAGCCGCGATTATTCGCCGCCTCCTCGATCGCCTCGACCACGGGCTTGTCAACTTCGTCGATTGCGGGCTTTGTCAACAGCATCGTCAGCACGTTGATATCTTCCTCGTCGTCCGACACCGACTCGCTCAACGGTTGCGCGCACTTGCCGCCCGCCAGCGGCGACCACGGCACGATTGCCATTTTCCGATCGCGACACAGCGGAATCAGTTCGCGCTCCTCCTCGCGGTACAGCAGATTGTATTGAAATTGCATCGACGCAAACCGCGTCCAACCGTGCTGCTCCGCGAGTTTTTGCATGCGCTCGAGCTGCCACGCAAACAGCGTCGTCGCTCCGATGTAGCGCGCCTTGCCGGATTTTACGACATCGTTCATCGTCTCCATGACTTCTTCGACGGGCGTGAACGGATCGAGCCGATGAATTTGATACACGTCAACGTAATCCATCTGCAGGCGCTCGAGGCTGTGATCGATCTCCGCCAAAATATTTTTGCGCGACAGCCCGCCGCCGTTGGGCATTTCGGGACGCATATCGAAGCCGACCTTGGTAGCGACGACAATACTGTCGCGGTTAATGCCGAAGTCGCGAACCAGCCGTCCGAGGTAGTCTTCGCTCGAGCCCGACTGATAGACGTTGGCGGTGTCGAAGAAATTGATCCCGAGCTCGATCGCGCGCTCGAAAATAATTTTCGACTCGTCGTAGTCCTTCGCCATCGAGAAAACGTCGTTGGGGTCGGGGTCGCCGAAGTTCATGCAGCCGAGGCAGATGCGCGAAACGTCCATGCCGGTGTTGCCGAATTTTACATATTGCACGTTGATCACTCCCGATTGTTATTCGAGACGATCATATCACAAAGAAGATAAATAGGAAATAGGAATTAGGAATGAGGAATTAGGAATTAGGAATTGAGTGGCGGCGGATGGGGCGCCGTCGACGCTCCCACCCACGACCGACGGCACCCCGCTGCTCACCGTCGGCTGTCGCCCTCGAACCCCCAATTACGCATTACGCATTTCGCATTACGAATTGCCTTAAAACGCGCCGGTCTTGATGTGCGGGACGTAGGGAGCCTCGAGCGCCTTGATCTCGTCGTCGTCAAGTTTGATGTCGAGCGCGCCGACCGCTTCTTCGATGTGCTTGACGGAAGTCGTGCCGACGATCGGAGCGGTGATGTAATCCTTGCTGAGCATCCACGCGAGAGATTCTTGCGCCATCGATCTTCCGTTTTCGCGCGCGATTTTTTCAAGGTTGTCGACGACGATTTTATCAACGTCATTGGTCGCGTCCCAAACCATTGGCGATACTTCATCGATCGAGTTCCGCGCGGTTTTCGTCCCCCACGGGTGCGCGCAACGTCCGCCCGCCAACGGCGACCACGGCACGATTGCCATCTTTCGATCGCGACACAACGGAATGATCTCGCGCTCTTCCTCTCGATAGATCAGATTGTATTGCGGCTGCAGTGATGCAAACTCCGTCCAGCCGTTGCGCTCGGCAATGTTTTGCATGCGCTCGAGCTGCCACGCAAAGATCGTCGACGCTCCGATATAACGCGCCTTGCCGGCTTTGACAACGTCGTGGAGTGCCTCCATGATCTCGCGCATCGGCGTCTTCGGATCGAGACGATGAATTTGATACACGTCGACATAGTCAAGTCCGAGCCGTTGAAGGCTGTGATCGATCTCCGCCATGATATTTTTTCGAGACGAGCCGCCGCCGTTCGGACGTCCCGGGCGCATGTCGAAGTGAACTTTGGTAGCGACAACGATCTCGTCGCGGTCGAGCCCGAACTCGCGGATCAACTTGCCGGTGATCTCCTCGCTCGTGCCCATCTGATAGACGTTGGCGGTGTCGAAATAATTGATCCCCAACTCGATCGCGCGTTTGAAAAGCGGCTTGGCGTCGTCGTAATCCTTCGCCCAAGGAAAAACGCCGTTCTCCTTGCCGGGCTTGCCGAAGCTCATCATGCCGAGGCAGATGCGCGAGACATCCATCCCCGTATTGCCGAATTTCACGTACTGCATGTTTCTTTCCCTTTCTCGTAAGTGCTCTTTATCTCACGCGGAGGCGCGGAGAAGCGGAGATTTTTTCAGACGGACGAGGCCCTGAATAGTCTCTCACAATCCTCGCATAGCCATCTTTCAGTTTCTCCATGCCAAAGTTGACTAGAACTCCAACATGAAGCCCCGTCACGGTCAAATATGTCTTAACTTGTTTGGCAAATACAGGATGCATCTGTTCGGTAGACTTAAGTTCAACAATGATCATCCCATCAACGAGCATATCCAATCTGAAGGCAGTATCCAGCACCGCCCCCTCGTATTCAAGAGATATGGGCTTTTGCCGTTCCACCTTATGTCCTCTCCGCTTCAGTTCCTCCGCAAGTAAGACCTCATAGACAGACTCCAGCATGCCAGGACCGAATTGCCTGTGAATCTTGATTGACGAATCAAGGATATCCCTTGTTATCTCGTTTTCCGTCATAATACAAACCTCCGCCTCTCCGCAACTCCGCGTGAGAAAACAAACCAATGATTACTTCAGGTCCTTCCT
>CALGGP010000203.1 GCA_937915885.1 uncultured Selenomonadales bacterium
GCCCACCCACCCTGAAAAAATTTTTTTCAAATAATGCTCGTCGACGGTGCCCGAAATGCGCAAAGCACAACCGTCTGAGCGCGGCGCACGACAGTGGGCACGGCTCCGCCCGCGTCGACGTCGCCCGACATTTGCAAAGCACAGCCGCCCGCGCGAGGCGACGGTTTTTCATCCCGCCCATCGTTGGTAACCGCCGATGCCGATGAAAAAGGCGGGCGCCGCCGGCGCGGGGTGGGCATGTCCGTCCTCAGTTGGGCGCCGCGATTCGGGGGTGGGAGCGCAGGCGGCGCCCATAAATTATTTTAGCGCGAGCCGCTTCGTAAAAAAATTCCAACTCGTGACGAGCGCCGTCGAAAATATTTTCGCCAACATGTAATGCAATCCGAGCCGCTCAACCATCAAAAACATGCACACTTGATTGATCCCCAACCCCGCTACGCTCGTCAATAAAAATATCGTCGCCGCTTTCGTCGTCCTCCGCGCGGAGCTCCACACCCACCGCACGCACATCACGTAATTGACTGCCACCGCCAACGTAAATGCAATCGCCGCCGACCACAAATAATTGATCCCGCCGAACTCCGTCAAGCACCATAACGTTATCAGCTCGAGCACAAAACACGAGCCGCCCGCCATCAAAAATTTTATCAGCTCAATTCTCATCGACCGTCCGTCGCCCCCAAAAATTTTTTTCGATTGAAATTGCCGCCGCGTAATGTTACAATGCGTTGAATCATTGCGCAAGATGCGATATCGATAAAGGGAGGTTGTTCAGAGATGATGGACGATAAGGATTGGACCCTGTTCAAAAAAAAGTTGGATCAAAAGACGGGGATTGATTTGCACCTTTACAAGGAGCCGCAGATGAAACGGCGCATCAGTAATCTCGTCACCCGCGCCGAGATGAATTCCTTCGTCGAGTACTTTGACAAAGTCTCCCGCAATAAAGACGACTTCGCCGAGTTCATCGAGTATTTGACAATCAACGTGTCGGAGTTCTTCCGCACGCCCGATAAATTTTCCAAGCTCGAATCCGATGTTATTCCTTACCTCCTCACTCGTTCGTCGCGCCTTTCCATTTGGAGTGCCGGTTGCTCGATCGGCGCCGAGCCGTATTCGCTGTCGATCATCATGAAGGAGAAAACTCCCAACGTCCGTCATCGAATCCTCGCCACCGATCTCGATATCGATATTCTTGCGAAGGCGCGCAAGGGCGTTTACGTCGACAACGAATTGAAGAGCATGCGTCCCGATCGAAAGACGAAGTATTTTACGAAGACGCCCGACGGGAAATTTGCGGTCAAGCCGGAGATCAAGGCGGCGGTCGAGTTCAAGCGGCATAATTTATTGAAAGACCCGTTCGAGAAGGGCTTCGATCTGATCCTGTGTCGCAACGTGGTCATATATTTTACCGAGGAGGCAAAGGACGTGCTCTACGCGCACTTTTTCGAGTCGCTCAAGCCTGGCGGGATATTATTCGTCGGCGCGACGGAGGCGATCCTGAATTTCCGTCGGCTCGGCTATACGAGTTATCAGCCGTTCTTCTATCAAAAACCGATAAAATGATCCGAGGTGAGTAACTTGTACGCGAACGCGCAGGCGGAGACTATGAGCCGCGATCAAATAAAAATTCTGCAGCTCGAGCGGCTCAAACAAACCGTCGAGTGGGCGTATGAGAAAAGCGCCTTCTATAATCAGCTCTTCCGCCGTCGAAAGATCAAGCCCGACTCGATCCGCGCGCTCGAGGACATCAACCGCTTGCCGCTGCTCAATCTCTCGACGCTCCACCGCACCGACGCGCTTGACATTCTCACTCTGCCGCTTTCGAGCGTCTTGCGATTCAGTCACATCATCGAGACGACCGGCGAAATTACAAAACTTTACACGAAGGGCGACGTCGGACGCAATGTCGAGCTGATGACGCGGTGTCTGGTCGCCGCCGATGTCAATAACGCGTCGATCGTCGGAGTGCAGGGCGAAATGTCCGACAGCCGCATGCTCGATGTGCTCTACGCGCTCGAGACGCTCAACGCCACCGTCGTCCCGCTCGGCACCGATTATCGGCAGTGGCTCCGATTGATGGAACTCGCGACGATCGATACTCTCATCAGCACGCCGCAACTCGTCATGCAATTAATCATTCAACTGCAGACGCTCGGAAAAAATATCATCGATTATCCGATCTCGAAAATCATCTGTCTAAACACGAATACGATTCAAAATCCGCTGCAACAACACATCATGGAGCGGACGCTGTCGAAGGTTTATAATCTGTTTGCGCCGCCGGAGTTGGGCTGCGCGGGCGTGATTTATCAGTGCGACGAGCATTCGGGGCATCATCTGCAGGAGGATTGTTATCTGGCGGAGCTGGTGAAATTCGACAGTGAGGAGCCGGTGACGGAAGACGAGCACATGGGCGAGCTGGTGCTCACGACGTTGACGGCGCAAGCGATGCCGCTGATTCGATATCGGACTGGGCAGGCGGTGCGTCGAATGAGCGGGCAATGTTCGTGCGGGCGGACGTTCATTCGACTGGCAACACCTTATACAATTAAAAATTCGTAATGCGTAATGCGTAATTGGGGGCGACGGAGTGACGGATGGAAGGGCGCCGCCGCCGCACCCACCCGTCGATGTCGGCGCCCAACGTAGCCCGTGGCTCCCACC
>CALGGP010000204.1 GCA_937915885.1 uncultured Selenomonadales bacterium
GAGAAAAATTTTGGAGGCGATCGAATGAAGATTGAACACATGGCTATGTACGTCAACGACCTCGAATCCGCGCGGAATTTTTTCATGAAGTACTTCAATGCGACGAGCAACGACGGCTATCACAATCCGACGAAAAAATTTCGGTCGTACTTTTTGAGTTTCGACGGCGAGGCGCGGCTCGAGATCATGAATAAGGCTGATATGGTCGACGGCGACAAGCCGCTCACTCGGACGGGCTTCATTCACGTCGCGTTCAGCGTTGGCAGCAAGGCGGCGGTCGACGAGCTGACGGCGCGTCTGAAGGCGGACGGCTTCAACGTAATCAGCGGTCCGCGCACGACGGGCGACGGCTACTATGAAAGTTGCATCATCGACCTCGAGGGCAATCAGATTGAAATTACGGAATAACTCCGCGCGGAGCGGTCGAAGGCGGTAGCCGACGAGCGACGGCTCTCGACGGGCGGTCTCGACGGACGGCGGATTTCACAGGGGGATTGGGGGCTTGCCCCCGAGGGGCGGGTGGGCGGGAATTAAAATTTTCTGATCCAATGAATGTAAATCCTTTCGAGCAATTGTTTCAATCGCCGTCGCCAAAAATATATCGCGCTCACCCGACGGAGCGTGATCTCGTCGAAAATATTTTCGTCGGCATCCGCGCGGACGGTGATCACATTTTTTTCGAGCCGAATTACGATCCGATCGCCGTCGCGACTTTCAATCGAGCCGCCGTCGACAAAAAATTTTACGGCTCCGTCGAAGTTAAATCGGTACAATCCAAGTTCAATCCGATCGATCGATGACGGGATCGAATAATCATAAATGAATTGATCGGCATGAATAATTTTTATGAACGGCGGCAGAACGGAGCGCGGCGACTTCGACGAAAACATTTCGATCTCGCCGATGCCGCCTTCGACGCGCCGATCAACGATCGAAAAATCAGCGCGGAATGTGACGAGCGGTTGAGGCAAGTCAATCACCGTCGGACGACCGCCGCGCTCAACCGCGCACTCGAGCGTCGTCATATTATCAAACGTAATTCGGAGTTTGTCAATCGATCCGTCGAGCGTGCCGTAAATTTTTATCTGCCGAACCGTTTGCGGCTCCGTCCACTCGAAAGTAATTCGACGGTCGGGATCGTCGGGCGCGGGCGTCCAAAAATAATTCGCGAATGTCGGCGGGCTCGCGTTAATGTCCTCAACGTCGAGATATTGAAAGTCGCAGACCTTTGTCGGATCGCCGCTCGTCGATGTGACGGTCGCCTTGAAAGTGATTGAATCGGTTCGGCGCTCGAAAAAAACTTCGTCGGCGTTGATGATCGCAAGGGCGTTGCGTTGAATGCGTTGCGAACGATGAGCGAACACCGCGCGGGCGATCGGATTTTTTCTCAACGACGGCTCCCGACAATCGGGCGGCGTCGGCAATCGAATCCGATCGCTCCAAACGTAATTGAATTTGTCGATGAGATCAAAATCATAAGCCTCGAGCCCCAATTTCGGACGCGGCGTCGACAACAGATTGTCCGACAAAAAATCCTGAGGCGCGGTAAACGCCGTCGCATACGCCAATTTTTTATAAACCGTCGGTCGATAATCGGAGCGTCGAAGGATTGACGCCATGATTTTTTCAAACGCCAACGACAGCGCCCGATGGTCGGCGTGAAAATCGAAGTCGACGCAAAAAATTATATCCGCGCGGAGCTCGACGATCAGCGACTCGAGATCGGAAAAAAAATTTTTTCGAGTGTAAGCGGAACGACGCCACGGCTGAAAATTTTTCGGCGCATAAGTTTCGACGCGACCGGCGGGAGATTGCGTCGGAGCGTCGGCGTAATAAACATGCGGCTTGCCCTTGCCGTTGAAAGTGTCGCCGTAGCCGAGCCAAATGATGTGATCCCGCTCGACGCCGAGAATTTTCAATGACGCAATCGCTTCGTCCGCGCGGAGATTTTCCGTCCGATCGAAGTCGCCGTTCGTCGAGTACGCAACGAAAACTTCAACGCCCGATCGGATCAAGCGAATGATCGTCGAGCCCGCGACGTTGATCTCGTCGTCGGGATGCGGCGCCAAAATCAGTGCTCTCATCAATCAATCAGTCCTTCGTCAACGGCAACCGCAAACGCAAAAATCAATTGACACGGCAATTGCGGCGTTATATCATTTCATCGGAAATTTTACGACACAAACGAAAAGGGGTGAACGACTTTGAAGGCAACGAAACGATTTTTGGTCTTGATGATGTTGATGTGTTTCAGTCTTGTGTTGAGCGGCTGCGGCGAGGATCAGCAGCAAGCCGAACGCAAGGAAGGCGAATACCAACGGATCAAACTCGTGATGACGGTCAACGGGACGAACATCGCGACCGACACGAAGGTTGCAAACCGATTCGCGGAGCTCATCGCCGAGGAGACCAACGGCAACATCGTGATCGACGTATTTCCGAATGATCAATTGGCGGGCGGCAACGCGTCAAAGGGGATCGAGATGATCGCCGACGGCGCGGTCGATCTCGCGGCGTATGCGGCGGGCGTGATGGCGGTGCTCGACGAGCATCTGTTGATCGGCTCGGTGCCGTGGACATTCAACAATTATCAGGACGCGCGGCGCATCATCGACACGACCGGCGGCAAGTACTACGAAAAAATTCTCGCCACGCAGGGCATCACTTATCTGGCGTCGGCGCATAACGGCTTCCGTCAAGTGACCAACGGCAAGCACGCCGTCCGCACTCCCGAGGACGTTGCCGGCTTGAAAATCCGCGTGCCCGGCGGCGAAGTGTATTTCAAATTCTGGCACGCCTTCAACGCCGACCCCGTTGCCATGAGTTGGAGCGAGGCGTTCACCGCGATTCAGCAAGGTACGATCGACGGGCAAGAGAACGGATTCAGCGTGACCAATTCGGCGAAAGTCAACGAGATTCAACAGTACATGACGGTCTGGAATTATACCTACGAGAATTATCTGTTCGTCGCCAACACCGAGATTTTTGAAAGTCTCGAGCCGCAAACGCAGGAACTGATCCGCGCGAAGGCGAAGGAAGCCTGCGAATGGGGACGCGATCTCGTCGAGAATGACGAGGAAAATATCATGAAGAAATTCATCAAGGGCGGCATGGAAGTCACGGTGCTCACGCCCGAACAGCTTAAACCATTTCAGGCGAAAGTGCAAGGCGTTCGTCGCGAGCTGATGGACAAGTACGGTCAGGAAGCATGCGAAGCCTTCCAGATGCAGTGATCGGAGGCGACGCGACATGAGATCAATGTTGGGGAAAATCGAAGACATCATCTGCGCGATCGCGTTGGCGTTCATGACGATCTTGACGTTCGCAAACGTCATCGCGCGCTACGTATTCAGCGCGTCGTTCTCATTCTCCGAAGAGATCACGACGTATTTGTTCGTGCTGTTGAGTCTGATCGGCTCGGCGGCGGCGGCTCGACGGAAGGCGCATTTGGGCTTCACGGCGATACTCGACTTATTGCCTGCGGGCGTCAAGCGCGCGATCTCGATGATGAGCTACACGTTGGCATTTTTATTTTCGTCGGCGCTGTTCTATTACGGGCTCAACATGGTTGCGAGCCAGATGCGGCGCGGACAGGTGACGGCGGGCATGCAGTGGCCGGAATGGATATTCGGAGCGTTCGTCCCGCTCGGGGCGTTCTTCATCGCCGTCGAATTTTTATTCCTGTTGCTTGACACGATGGCAGGGAAGGAGGACGCAAAATGATCGGACCGGCAATTTTTCTGAGCTTCGCGGTGTTTCTGCTGTTGGGGACGCCGATAGCGATCTGCCTGGGCGTTTCGAGCGTGTTCGGAATGTTGATCGACGGCTCGGGCAAACCGATCGAGGCGATCATGACGACCTTGCCGCGTATCTTTTCGTCGGCGACGAGTAAATTCGTGCTGTTGGCGGTGCCGTTCTTCATTCTCGGCGGCAACGTCATGGAGAAAGCGGGCATCTCCGAACGGCTGATCAACTTTGCGCAGAGTTGCGTCGGACATTTGCGCGGCGGCTTGATCGTCGTGATGGTGTCGGTGGCGTGTTTCTTCGCGGCGATCAGCGGCTCGGGACCGGCGACGGTGGCGGCGCTCGGAATGATCTTAATCCCTGCGATGGTCAACGTGGGATATCCTCCGGCGTTTGCGGCGGCGCTGATGGCGGCGGCTGGCGCGACGGGAATTGTTATCCCGCCGTCGATCACGTTCGTCGTCTACGGCTCGGTCGCCGACACATCGATCGGAAAATTATTCTTGAGCGGCATCGTCCCGGGGCTGATGATCGGCTTGGCGCTGATACTCGTCTCGATGTGGACGACGCGAAACATGCAGATCGAATTGCTTCCGAAAGCGACGGCGGCGGAGCGTTGGGCGTCATTCAAAGACGCGTTCTGGGGATTGCTGATGCCGGCGATCATTCTCGGCGGCATCTACGGCGGCATTTTTACTCCGACCGAAGCGGCGGCGGCGTCGGCGGTCTACGGGCTGTTCGTCGGATTTTTTATCTACAAGACGCTCAAGCTGAAAGACCTCTACGAGATTTTTGTCAACTCGACGACGACGACGGCGGTGGTCATGTTCATCACGGCGACGGCGTCACTGTTCGCATACATCTTGACGCGCGCGCGGCTCGACCTTGCGATCAGCCAAGGCTTGACGGACATCACCGGCGGCAATTATATCATGTTCCTGTTGATCGCGAACGTGATTTTCCTGATTGCGGGCTGTTTCATGGACGCGACGTCGGCGGTTTTGATTTTTACGCCGCTGTTCTTGCCGGTGGCGTTGTCGCTCGGCATCGATCCGATCCACTTCGGCGCGGTGATGGTGCTCAACCTTTCGATCGGATTGGTGACGCCGCCCGTCGGCATAAACTTATTCGTCGGGTGCGGCATCGCAAACATTTCGTTGAAAGATATCTCGTTGGCGGTCATCCCGCTAATCATCGCGTGCCTGATCGTCTTGTTGCTCGTAACCTACATTCCGCAACTGCCGCTTCTGTTGGTATAAAAATTTTGTGAGGTGTTATCCATGAAGAGAACCACAGTCGAAGAATTGAAGGAGATCGCGAAGGAACTGCGCAAAATCGTCGTGACGATGGTCTACGAGGCGCAATCGGGTCACCCGGGCGGGTCGCTGAGCGCGGCGGATTTCGTGGCGGCGTGCTACTTCCGCGAGATGAACGTCGATCCGCAGAATCCGAAGTGGGAAGATCGCGATCGGTTCGTGCTGTCGAAAGGACACGTTTGCCCGATCCAGTACGCGGCGCTCGGCAAGCGCGGATTTTTCCCCGAAGAAGTTCTGCACACGTTGAGAAAAGAAGGCTCGCCTCTGCAGGGGCATCCGAACATGAAATGCCCGGGCATCGACATTCCGACGGGCTCGCTCGGACAGGGATTTGCGTGCGCGGTGGGCATGGCGATCGGCGCGAAGATGGATAAGAAAGACTTCAGAGTGTTTGCGGTGCTCGGCGACGGCGAATGTCAAGAGGGCGAAATTTGGGAAGCGGCGCAGACTGCCAACAAATATCAGCTCGATAATCTGATTGTTTTTGTCGACGACAATAATCTGCAGATTGACGGCACGACGGACGAAGTGATGCCCAATCTCGATCTCGGGGAAAAATTCAAGGCGTTCGGCTTTGAAGTGTACAACATCGACGGCAACGACATGGGGCAAATCGTTCGGGCGCTCGACACGATCAAAATGCACGCGCACGATCGCAAACCGAAAGTGATCATCGGGGCGACGACCAAGGGCAAAGGCGTTTCGTTCATGGAGAATGTGGGCAGTTGGCATGGCGTGGCTCCGAATAAAGAGCAGTACGAGCAGGCGATGAAAGACCTCGAAGAAGGCATCGACTAAAAAATTCGGCGCCGCCGACGCGGGGTGGGAACCGCGATCTCGGTTGGGCGTCAAGCACGGTGGGTGGGAGCGTCGGTGGCGCCCGAAAAAACGTTGCCCACCAAAAAACCGTCGGGATCAAAAAATTTTTGGGAGTGAAGTATATGAAGAAGATAGCAACGCGCAACGGCTTCGGCGAAGAACTTGTCGAGCTCGGACGCAAGAACAGAAACATTCTCGTCGTCGACGCCGACATCGGCAAGTCGTGTAAGACCGATAAATTTGCGCACGAACTCGAGGATCAGCACATCAACGTCGGCATCGCCGAGCAAAACGCCGCGGGCGTCGCTGCCGGACTGGCGACTTGCGGCAAAATCCCGTTCGTCGTCACCTACGCGGTGTTCGGCTCGTTGAGAATGTGTGAGATGATCCGTCAAGAGATCGCTTATCCGAAGCTCAACGTCAAGATCGCATGCTCGCACGGCGGATTGACTCCCGCCAACGACGGCGCCTCTCATCAGGCGATCGAAGACATGGGCGTGATGCGGACGATCCCGAATATGACGGTGATCATGCCTGCGGATTATTACGCGGCGAAAGAACTCGTGCGCAAAATCGTCGACTACGACGGTCCGGTGTTCATTCGCTTCACGCGCGACGCGATCCCCGTCATTTACGACGAGAACATTTCGCTCGAGATCGGCAAGGCGCACATCATTCAAGACGGCTCGGACGTGGCGCTGATTGCCAACGGCGATACGGTTTGCCTTGCGATCGAGGCGGCGAAGATTCTCGCGGGCGAAGGCATCAGCGCAAAGGTCGTCGACATGCACACGATCAAGCCGCTCGATGTGGATTGCGTCAAAGATTGCATTGAAAAAATCGGCAAGATCGTCACGTCGGAAGATCACAACATCATGAACGGGCTGGGCTCGGCGGTGTGCGAAGTGGCGGCGGAGCTCGGCAAGGGCAAAGTCAAGCGGATCGGCATTCAGGATCAATTTGGAGAGTCGGCGCCGTACGAAAGATTGATGGCGAAGAACGGGATCACCGTCGAAGGGATCGTCGCGGCGGCGAAAGCGCTGCAAGGCAATGCGTAATGCATAATGCGTAATACGTAATTAGAAGACGGATTAAAGGGGCGCCGCCAACGCTCCCACCCACCACCGGCGGCGCCCAACGAAGGACGACCTGCCCACCCGCGTTGGCGGCGCCCAACCGTCTCAACCGGTGTCGTCGACACTCCGAAGGTCGAAGGATGAAAACCGTCGGCGCCCGCCCTTCGCCCTCATCGGCACTCCGAAGGTCAAAGGACGCGTAGTCCTTCAGGGCGGGTGGAAAAAAAAAAGATCGGCACCCCGAAGGTTGGGGAATCAATAAAAAGAAAGAGGTAAAAATTATGTTGGATTTTAACGGTCAGGTCGCGATCGTTACAGGATCGGGATCGCCTAAGGGCATTGGTCGAGTCATCGCCCGCACTTTCGCCAAGCAAGGCGCTCAAGTCATCGTCGCCGACATCAACGAGGCGGGCATCAATGAGACCGTCGACGTGATCAAGGGCGAAGGCGGCAAGGCTGAAGGTTTCAAGCTCGACGTCACCAACGAGGAGTCCGTCAAAGACTTTGTCAAAAACGTCGTCGACAAGTACGGGCGCATCGATGTGCTCGTCAACAACGCCGGCATTTCGCAGAAGGTCACCGTCGACGACATGACGCTCGCCGATATGAAACGCATTTTCAACGTCAACATGTTCGGACTGTTTTTGATCACGCAAGCGTGCGTCCGCGTGATGCGCAAACAAAAATACGGTCGCGTGGTGAGTCTGTCGAGCGTGAGCGGCAAGCGTGGCGGCGGAGTCTTCGGCGGTGCACACTACTCGGCGTCGAAGGCGGCGGTGCTCGGCTTCTCGAAAAATCTCGCGCGCGAAGTCGCTCAGGACGGGATCACCGTCAATTGCGTTGCGCCCGGTTTGATCAACACCGAAATTTGGAAGTCGCTGCCGAAGGAAGACGCCGATAAAGTTATCGCGGGCATTCCGGCGGGGCATCCCGGCGAAACGTCCGACGTGGCGAACGCGATTGTATTCTTGGCGTCGAAGGAAGCGGGCTACATCACCGGTGAGGATATCGACATCAACGGCGGCTCTCACATGGATTGATTTTCGATCGGAGGCAAAATTATGTTGGATTTTAATGGTCAAGTGGCAATCGTGACGGGCTCGGGCTCGCCGCGCGGAATCGGACGCTGCATCGCCCGCACATTCGCTCGTCAGGGCGCTCAAGTCATCGTCGCCGACATCAACGAGGCGGGCATCAATGAGACCGTCGACATCATCAAGGGTGAAGGCGGCAAAGCCGACGGCTTCAAACTCGACGTCACCAACGAAGACTCCGTCAAGGAATTCGTCAAGAACGTCGTCGACAAGTACGGGCGCATCGATGTGCTCGTCAACAACGCCGGCATCTCTCAAAAGATCACCGTCGACGCCATGACGCTCGAGGACATGAAGCGCGTCTTCAACGTCAATATGTTCGGGCTGTTTTTGATCACCCAAGCCTGCGCGCGCGTCATGCGCAAACAAAAATACGGTCGCATCGTCAGTCTGTCGAGCGTGAGCGCAAAACGCGGCGGCGGAGTCTTCGGCGGCGCGCACTACTCGGCATCGAAGGCGGCGATCCTCGGCTTCTCGAAAAATCTCGCGCGCGAAGTCGCCGAAGACGGGATCACCGTCAATTGCGTGTGCCCGGGCGCGATCAATACCGACATTCGCAAGGCGATGGAAGGCTCCGAAGAGGACGACAAGCGTCTCGCTCAGGATATCCCGATGAAACGGATCGGATTGCGTGAGGAAGTCGCCGACACGATCGTTTTCTTGGCGTCGAAAGAGGCGGGCTACATCACCGGTGAGGACATCGACATCAACGGCGGCTCGCACATGGATTAATTAGGAATGCGGAATTAGAAATTAGGAATTAACAGTTGGGAATTGGGGACGAGGGACGAGGTTTTAATTCCTCATTCCTCATTCCCAATTCCTAATTGCTTTTTGGGGGCGATGTTTTTTGGAAGTAATTGCCGGAAGTATTTTCGTGATAATGTACGCGGTGATCGTGTCGGAAAAAATCCATCGAACGGTCGCGGCAATGATCGGCGCCGTGCTGATGATGTTGCTCGGCATCTTGAGTCAAGAGACGGCGCTGCATCACATCGACTTCAACACGCTCGGATTGTTGACGGGAATGATGATCCTGGTCGGAGTGACGAGTGAGACGGGGCTGTTTGACTTCGTAGCAATCCGCGCGGCGAAGGCGGCGAAAGCCGAGCCGAAAAAAATTTTGACGTACCTCGGAATTTTGACGGCGGTGTTCTCGGCTTTCCTCGACAACGTGACGACGGTGCTGCTGATGGTGCCGGTGACGTTCTCGATCACAAAACAGCTCGAGTTAAATCCCATGCCGTTCCTATTGACGCAGATCATGGCGTCGAATATCGGCGGCACGGCGACGTTGATCGGCGATCCCCCGAACATCATGATCGGCTCCGCCGTCAAGGAGCTGACGTTCATAATGTTCATCGAGCACCTCACGCCGATTGTCATAATCCAAATGGGCATCGTCATTTTCATTTTCGAGCACATCTACCACAAAGAATTGACGACGCGTCCCGAACTCCAGCGCGAACTCATGAAACGCAACGAATATGCGGCGCTGAAGGATCGCGCGTTGCTCAACAAATCGCTGTTCGTGCTCGGTCTGACGATCCTCGGATTCTTTACGCATCAAATTCACCACGTCGAGTCGTCGCTGATGGCGTTGACGGGAGGATTTTTGCTGTTGCTGAGAAAGCTTTTTGGTGTTGATGGAGCGTTTATTCTGCTGGTGGTAGGTGTTATAGGAGCTGTGCTTCTGTCTACGACATGGTCACTGGCTAACGGGGTGCGGCGTACCCAGCGTACAGCGGCAAAAAGTGCGGTGGCTACAGGCAAGGCAGTAGCCGTTGCCTATGAGAAGGTAGCTGATGTCAGCGAACGTGTCGAGGAAAAAGTGGTGGAAAAGGTCAAGGCTTCCTTTTACAATCAGGAAGATGATGACCATTTTGCAGAACCGCCTTTAACGGAATCTGCTGAAGAAGCAGGCAATCCTCCTGTGGAGCCGGACGTCAAGGCTGCTCTTGTAAGAGAGCCGGAACAGCAGGCAGGGGAAGTTCCTAAATTCACCATTGAGTACGGCAGACAGGATAGCGAGGCGGCGGATTCTGAGGAAGAAGATAGCACTTGGACGGAGGCTGTTGACCGAACAAATGAAGAAGCGACCGTGACCAGTCAGCCGGTTATCAATGTAGA
>CALGGP010000205.1 GCA_937915885.1 uncultured Selenomonadales bacterium
AACTGATTTGCGATCGGCACTTCGGGGTCGGCTCCGACGGATTGATTGTCGCTCGTCCGTCGAAGATCGCCAATGCGCGTCAAAGGAGGCGGACTGATGGAGTTTGAGAAGTGGCAGGGCTGCGGCAACGACTTCGTTCTGATCGATCGGACGGGCGACGCGTCGATTGATGATCTCGACGTAAAACTGATTTGCGATCGGCACTTCGGGGTCGGCTCCGACGGATTGATTGTCGCTCGACTGTCGAAGGTCGCCGACGCGCGCATGCAGATGTTCAATCCCGACGGCTCCGAGGCGGAGATGTGCGGCAACGGCATTCGCTGCTTCGCGAAGTTTTTGATTGAGCGCGGTCTCGTCGACAAAAAAACAATTCCGATCGAAACCGGCGCGGGAGTGCTCACGGTCGAGATTGCGGGCGATGATGTGATTGTCGACATGGGCGCGCCGATCCTCGAGGGCGATCGCATACCGGTGCTCGGCTTCGACGGTCGACGGATCATCGACGAGTCGATCGAAATCGACGGGCGGGAATTTAAAATGACGTGCGTCTCGATGGGCAATCCGCACTGCGTGGTGTTCGTCGACAAAATTTCGGGCGTCGACATAAAAACAATCGGACCGAAATTCGAGACGAATGAAAAATTCCCGCGTCGAATCAATACAGAATTTGTCGAGGTGATCGATCGGTCGACGCTGCGCATGCGTGTTTGGGAGCGCGGCGCGGGGATCACGTTGGCGTGCGGGACGGGCGCCTGCGCGACGGCGGTGGCGGGAGTGCTGAGCGGTCGTAGCGATCGACGGGCGAAAATAATTTTGGACGGAGGCGCGCTCGAGCTCGAGTGGCGCGAGTCGGACGGGCATGTGATGATGAAAGGCGCCGCGCGGAAAGTTTTTGCGGGTCGATTGACGATGTGAGGTGTCGAAAATGACGGAAACGGTGAGCATCGGCTTCGGAAGTATCGTGATGACCGGCAGGATAATAGCGATCCTGCCGCCGGAGTCGGCGCCGATCAAAAGAGTGGTGAGCGACGCGCGTGCGGACGGGCGGCTGTTGGACTCGACGTTCGGTCGACGGACGCGTGCGGTGATCGTGATGGACAACAATACGGTCGTGCTGTCGGCAATCACGCCCGAGACAATCGTGTTGCGCGCGACGGACGACCCGACGAAAATAAAAAAGGAGGCGCCGTCGGAGGAGGAATGATGACGAAAGGGCTTTTGATTACAGTATCGGGGGCGTCGGGGACGGGCAAGGGCGCGGTGTGCGATCGCTTGCGCGCGACGACGCCGACGTTGACGTATTCGATCTCGGCGACGACTCGAGCTCCGCGCGGAGCGGAAGTCGACGGTCGGGAATATTTTTTCTTCGATCGATCGGAATTTGAAGATCGGATCGCGCGCGGCGAGTTCCTCGAGTATGCGGACGTTTACGGAAATTATTACGGGACGCTCCGTTCATATGTGGATCGGCAACGCGACGCGGGGCGCGACGTTTTGTTGGAGATCGACATACAAGGGGCGTTGAAAGTGAAGGCGGCTTGCCCCGAGGCGATACTGATATTTTTATTGCCGCCTTCGCTCGAGGAGTTGACGCGACGGATCGTCGGGCGCGGAACGGAATCGGAGGAATCGCTTGCACGACGGTTGGCGTCGGCGCCGACGGAGATCGACGTCGGACGGCGCTACGATTATGTTGTGGTGAATGATGCGGTCGAGACTGCGGTCGAGCGAATCAAGGCGATCATCACCGCCGAGCGATGTCGCGTCGAGCGCAATGCTCAACTGTTCGACACGTTTAAAAAATGATGGGAGATGTTGAAAGTTGAAGGTACGCAGACCGAGCATGGTGAATCCGTCGACGGACGCGCTGCTCAAAAAAACCAAGAGCCGTTATACGTTGGTGGTGCTGGCGTCGAAGCGGGCGCGCCAATTGTTGGCGGGCGAGCCGTGCCACGTCGAGAGGCGGTCGAATAAATTTGTGACGAACGCGATGAAAGAGATCGTCGAAAACAAGATCACGTATCGCATCCGGCGGGAGCATCGTCGGTGAGCGCGATGGAAAATAATTTTACATCAATCAAGGGCAGAAAAATATTATTGGGCGTGACGGGCGGAATCGCGGCGTTCAAAGCGGCGTCGTTGGCAAGCCTTTTAATAAAGAGCGGCGCCGAGGTACGAGTGATGATGACGGCGGCGGCGCGCGAATTTATCTCCGCGCGGACGTTCCAAGAATTGACGGGGCAACCTGTGAGCACTGAGATGTTCGGCGAAGTGAGCAACTATCGCGTTGAGCACATAGCGCTGGCGAAATTCGCGGAGCTGGTGATAATCGCGCCGGCGACGGCAAATTTTCTGGCGAAGGCGGCGCACGGAATCGCGGACGATTTATTGACGACGACGATTTTGGCGACGACGGCACCGATAATGGTAGCGCCGTCGATGAACGATCGAATGTTGGCGAACGCGGCGACGCAAGAAAATCTCGAGACGCTCCGTCGACGGGGATTTGAGATCATCGAGCCGGACTCGGGGCATCTGGCGTGCGGGACGTCGGGCAAAGGACGATTGCCGGAGCCCGAGGAGTTGGCGGCGCAGATCAATTTACATTTCGAGCGATTGAAAGCGCGCAAGCTCGAGGGGAAAAAAATAATCGTAACGGCGGGCGGCACGATCGAGCCGATCGATCCCGTGCGCTACATCGGAAATCGCTCGAGCGGAAAAATGGGCTTTGCGATAGCGGAGGCGGCGCATCGACACGGGGCGAAAGTTTTGTTGGTGACGGCGCCGTCGGTGTTGAAGAACCCGTACGGCGTTGAAGTCGTGCGAGTGGAGACGGCGCTCGAGATGCACGACGCGGTGTTGAAAGAATACGAGACGTGCGACGGGGTAATTATGTCGGCGGCGGTGGCGGATTATCGGGCGAAGGAGATCGCCGACGAGAAGATCAAAAAAACCGACGAGACGCTGACGATCGAGCTGGAAAAAAATCCCGACATATTATTTGAGCTCGGGCAAAAGAAAGACAAACAAATTTTGGTGGGCTTCGCGGCGGAGACGAGCAATCTCGAGGCGTATGCGGCGGCGAAGATGAAACAAAAAAATCTCGACATGATAGTGGCAAACGACGTGACAATCGCGGGGGCGGGCTTCAACGCGGACACGAACATGGTAACGATCATCACGCGGGGGAGCATGGCGGAATATTTTCCGTTGATGCCGAAAACGGAGCTGGCGGAGCTGATCATAAAGCGGTTTGAAAAAATCCTGATGGGGCGCCAATGACAAATAAGACGAGCGGAAAGTCGTGCGTGCGCGGCGAAATATTTTCCGCCAATGTTGCGAACGGCGCCGGCACAATCGCGCGTCAAGCGGTTTGAAAAAATCCTGATGGGGAGGCAATGACGAATGAAGAGAGTACTATTCACGTCGGAATCGGTGACGGAGGGGCATCCCGATAAGGTTGCGGATCAAATCTCCGACAGCATTCTCGACGCGATATTGGAAAAAGATCCGATGGGGCGTGTGGCGTGCGAGACGCTGGTTACGACGGGGCAAGTGCATGTGGTCGGCGAAATTTCAACGACGTGCTACGTGGACATCAATCGGATAATCCGCGAGACGATTCGTCGGATCGGATATACGAATGCGAGCTACGGCTTCGACGCTGATACGGTCGGCGTGTTGATATCGCTCGACGAGCAGTCGCCGGACATCGCTCAAGGCGTGGACAAAGCATACGACGATGAAAACGAGATAGGCGCGGGCGATCAAGGAATGATGTTCGGATATGCGACGAACGAGACGCCCGAATACATGCCGTTGCCGATCGCGTTGGCTCACAAGCTGGCATATCGACTGGCTGAAGTGCGCAAGACGACGGGCGAAGTAAATTATTTGCGCCCCGACGGTAAGACGCAAGTAACGGTGGCATATGAGGACGGCAAGGCGGTCGGGATCGATACGATAGTGATCTCGACGCAGCACGCGCCGACGGCGACGCTCGATCAGATCAAGCGGGACATGATCGAATACGTGATCAAGCCGGTAGTGCCTGAGGAACTGTTGAGCGCGTCGACGAAGTACTTTGTCAATCCGACGGGAAAATTCGTAATCGGAGGACCGCAAGGGGATTCGGGCTTGACGGGGCGGAAAATAATCGTCGACACGTACGGCGGTTGGGCTCGACATGGGGGCGGCGCGTTCAGCGGCAAAGACCCGACGAAGGTTGATCGGTCGGCGGCGTATGCGGCGCGTTACGTGGCAAAAAATGTAGTGGCGGCGGGCTTGGCAGATCGATGCGAAATACAATTGGCGTATGCGATCGGAGTGGCGCATCCCGTGTCGATCAACGTCAACACGTTCGAGACGAACAAAATTGATGAGGCTCGGATTGAAAAACTGATCCGCGAGAATTTTGATCTGCGCCCTGCGGGAATAATAAAGATGCTGGATTTGCGTCGACCGATCTATCGACAGACGGCGGCGTACGGTCACTTCGGGCGGACGGACATCGATCTTCCGTGGGAGCAACTCGACAAAGTTGATGTGCTCCGTCAATAAATAATTATCTCCGCGCGGAGTGTTTGAAAGGGGCGCCGTCGCCGCTCCCACCCGTCGAGGTCGGCGCCCAACCGAGGATGGCATGCCCACCCCGCGTCGACGGCGCCCCCTTTCCTGCGTGACATCGAACACCGCGCTCGTACATGGCGCAACGCCTCAGGCAGAGACGGCGTCGTTCGCCATCAAAACGCGGCGTCCAACCGAGGGTAGCGGTTGCTGCCCCACGCTGACGGCGCCCGCCTTCTCATTGAGCGCCGCACACCGCACGGGAGGGTGGGCTTGTAAAGCAGCACTGCTGCCGGTGGGCGGCGCAAAAAAAAAGCCCCGCAGGGATCACCGACGAGCGGGATAATAAATTTTTCATCGTCAAATAAAATTTTAAAAACGGGCGCTCGACGCCTGATTTTTTTGCTTCGGATTGTATACACGGCTATGATAATCGACGAGCCGACGCGATTTTTTTCAACAGGAATTTTATTTTTCATTTCAAATTCATTTTTATCTGCCATAATAACACCGTTGTATTTATTTGAAGACAATTTAAGGAGGTAATTCGCTTGAGCTTTAAACACATGTTGAAAGCCAACAAAAATGAACTCCTGTCATTTGCGCTTGCAGGTTTTCTGATCATCAACAGCGGTTTTACGGCACCTCATGAGGTTCTCGAGGACACTCCCGCGCCAGAGTCGGCGCCCGTTGAGGAAGTCCCCGTTGCAAATAATGCTCCGACGGCAATCAGCGTTTCATCCAACGGCACTCTCGCGATTGCTGACGAAAATCAGAAATCGCAATTCGGCTTGATCGAGCCCGACGCTCAGACGACGGAAGCGATCGATGATATACAACTCAACGGCACCGACGAAGTCGAGCCCGAGCCGACCGATGTTGAGCCGGTGAACGATGATTATTACGTCGAAGAGGTCGAGCCGATTTCAACGGTTGAATACGTCGACGAGCCGACTTATTACGACGAGCCTCAATACGCGGCAATTATGTCGATGGAAGCGACCGCGTATCTGCCCACCGACGGCAACGGCGAGGGCATCACCGCAACCGGCATTCCCGCGACTTACGGAGTGGCGGCGGTCGATCCGAGCGTTATCCCCTTGGGATCGAGATTGTATGTGCCGGGCTACGGCGAGGCGATCGCGGCTGATACCGGCGGAGCGATTTACGGCTATCGAATCGACTTGTGCATGGAATCTTACGAGCAGGCGATGGCGTTCGGTCGCCGCGTGATCACAGTCTTCGTGCTCGATTAAAAGTATTTTTACCGACAAAAAAAGGCGGCGTCCCTTGCGGGGGGCGTCGCCGTATTTTTTTATCCCGTCCGTTTTTTATAGGGCGCCGCCGACGCTCCCACCCACCGAGGCAGCGCCCAACCGAGGAATCGGTTCCCGCCCCGCGCCGGCGGCGCCCCTGTTTCTGAAGTCGACGCCTTCAACGGGCGGGATTATTTTTTCAGCGGATCACGTCGACGCCGCCCATGTACGGGATCAATGCGTCGGGAATTTTTACCGTGCCGTCCGATTGTTGATAGTTTTCGAGAATCGCCGCGACCGTCCGTCCGACCGCCACGCCCGAACCGTTGAGCGTGTGTATGAACTCCGGCTTCGCCTTCGCATCACGACGAAATCTGATCGCCGCGCGCCGCGCTTGAAAGTCCAAGCAGTTCGAGCACGACGATATCTCACGATATTTATTCTGCGCCGGCATCCATACCTCGAGATCGTAAGTCTTCGACGACGAAAAGCCCATGTCGCCGCTCGACAGCACCACCACCCGATAAGGCAATCCCAACTGCTCGAGCACATATCCCGCGTCCGTCGTCATCGATTCAAGCTCGTCGTTCGATTGCTCGGGCGTCGCGTATTTTACCAGCTCAACTTTATTGAACTGATGCTGTCGAATTAAGCCGCGCGAGTCTTTGCCCGCCGCCCCCGCCTCCGCGCGGAAACACGCACTGTAACAGCAGAATTTTGTCGGCAACATCTTCGCGTCAAGTATTTCGTCGCGATAAAAATTCGTCGCCGGTACCTCCGCCGTCGGAATCAAATACGCGTCAAGCCCCTCGAGCCGATACATGTCCTCCGCAAATTTCGGCAGTTGCCCCGTCCCCGTCATCGACGCCGTGTTGACGATGTACGGCGGCAGCACTTCTCGATAGCCGCGCGACGCGTGAGTGTCCATGAAGAAATTCATCACCGCGCGCTCGAGCCGCGCTCCCAATCCGAGCATGAATGTAAATCTCGAGCCGCTTACTTTCGCCGCGCGCTGTTGATCCATGATCCCGAGCGCTTCTCCGAGCTCGAAATGTGACTTCGGATTTTCGATCGACGGAATTTCTCCCCAACGTCTGATCTCAACGTTAAAGCTGTCGTCGACTCCGCGCGGAACGGTCGACTGTACCATGTTCGGCACGCGCAACAGTAAATCTCTCAACGCGCTTTCGACATCACGCAACTTTTGATCGAGCGCCGATATTTTATCGCCGATCGCTCCGACTTCCGCCTTTACGCTCTCGACATCACCGCCCGCCGCTTTCAACTTGCCGATCTCTTTCGAGCGCGCGTTGCGTTGAGCCTTCAGCGTTTCGACCTCATTCAAGATCGTGCGCCGTTGACTGTCGAGATCAAAAATCGGATCGAGCTCAACCGTCGAGTTGCGATCCTTCAACATCGTCTCGACCGTCGCGCGATTGTCCCGAATAAACTTCATGTCAAGCATTCAATTATCACCTCGAAAATTATTTTAGCATTGGTGTTATGGGGTGTCAACTTGACTTAGACGCGAAACATGATACAATGCATCAAAAAAAGCGAGGCGAATTACTTTGAGAGGAGCAGTAAAAGCGGGCGCCGAGGCGCTCATAAAGGAACGCGATTATTTGTCGGAGCTCGACGCCAAAATCGGCGACGGCGATCACGGACTCAATATGGCGCGCGGAGCGCAATCGGCACTCGAGGCGCTCGACGAACAGAGCGGCGCGTTCACTCCGAGCGGAATGATGCGCGTCGTGGGCGAGGCGTTTATGATGAACGTCGGCGGCTCGGCGGGACCGCTCTACGGCAGCGGCTTCATCGCCGGAGCAAAGGCACTCGACGCACCCGACGCCGCGCTCGATGCAAAGACCATCGGCAACTTCCTGCACGAGTTCAATGCGGCGGTGCAAAAACGCGGCAAGGCAAAACTCGGCGACAAGACGATGCTCGACGTGTCAATCCCGCTCGAAAAAGTATTCGTCGATAACGCCGATATGCCGTTGGCGGAATTACTAAAGCTCGGACGCGAAACCGCGCGCAACGCCGTCGAATATACAAAGGAGCTCGAGGCAAAACGCGGGCGGGCGTCATACTTGGGCGCGCGCTCGGTCGGGCATATCGACCCGGGCGCGGCGTCGTCGGCGATCCTCTGGCGCGAAGTCTCTCTCTACATCGAAAAAAATTTTTTGGCAACGGCTCAAGCCGAATGAAAGGACGGTCATAAATTTAATGAAATACAGTGCTCAGTACGTAATGCCGCCGACGGCGGATTATTCTTTTCTGCAGAAACAATTTCCGACGGCGGCGCCGGTGTGGTGCAGCGTGGATTTGCGCGACGGCAATCAGTCACTCATAATCCCGATGTCGATCGACGAGAAGATCGAGTTCTATAAAATGCTCCTCAAGGTCGGCTTTAAGGAGATCGAGATCGGATTTCCGGCGGCGTCGGAGACGGAATATCAATTGCTTCGTCGGCTGATTGAGGAGGATTTGATTCCGCCGGACGTGACGGTGCAGGTACTGACGCAGGCGCGCGAGCACATCATTCGACGCACATTCGAGGCGCTTGACGGTTGCGAGCGGGCGATCGTCCACGTCTATAATTCGACTTCGATCGCGCAGCGCGAGCAGGTCTTCAAAAAATCGAAGGACGAGATCAAACAGATCGCAATCGAGGGCGCGCAATTGTTGAAGGAATTGACGGGCGATCGTCCGTATCGATTCGAGTATTCGCCCGAAAGTTTCACGGGGACGGAGCCGGATTATGCGCTCGAGGTGTGCAATGCGGTGCTCGACGTGTGGCAGCCGACGGCGGATCGAAAGGCAATTATAAATATCCCCGTCACCGTCGAGCTGTCGATGCCGCATGTCTACGGCGCGCAGATCGATTACATCAATAAAGGGCTCAAATATCGTGACGCGGTCGTGTTGAGTCTGCACCCGCACAACGATCGCGGTTGCGGCGTCGCCGATACGGAGATGGGATTGTTGGCGGGCGCGGATCGCGTCGAGGGAACTTTATTCGGCAACGGCGAGCGCACGGGCAATGTCGATATCGTGACGGTGGCGCTCAACATGAAAGTGCTCGGCGTTGAGCCCGGGCTGGATTTTTCCAATCTGCCACCGCTGGTCGAAACTTACGAGCGCTTGACGAGAATGCATGTGCATGAGCGTCAGCCGTATGCGGGCGCGTTGGTGTTCACGGCGTTCAGCGGCAGTCATCAGGACGCGATTGCCAAGGGCATGCGCTATCGCGAGGATAATAATCCCGAGCAGTGGACGGTGCCGTATCTGCCGATCGATCCGAAAGACGTCGGGCGCGAGTACGAGTCGGACGTGATCAGGATCAACAGTCAAAGCGGCAAGGGCGGCGTCGGTTATATTCTCGAGCATCGGTTCGGGATCGAGCTGCCGAAAAAAATGCGTGAGGCTTTCGGCTACATCGTCAAGGGCGTCAGCGATCGCGGGCATAAAGAATTGCTGCCGGAGGAAATTTACAAGCTGTTCGTCGACGAGTACGTCAATGTTGAGGAGCCGTATAAGCTGTCGGATTTTCTGTTGAAGAAGGAGCCCGACGGCGCGCGAAAAGGTTGGGTGGAGATCGAGCACGACGGGCGGCTTGAGCATCTCGAGGCGCGCGGCAACGGTCGGCTCGACGCGATCTCGAATGCGTTGCAAAATCGGTTCGGGCTCAAATATCGGGACGTGACGTATTCGGAGCATGCGCTCGAGACGGGTCAGGACGCGCGGGCGATCGCCTACATCGGCTTGACGGACGCCAACGGCAAAAAACATTTCGGCGCGGGCATGGATACCGATATCATAAACGCGTCGGTGCGCGCGCTCATCAGCGCGATTAACCGAATGGTGAGCGATCGATGAAACGACTCCGCGCGGAGGGAATGAGAGGCGGATAAAAAGGCGGTCGGCTTGACACAGGCGCACTCGTTCAACGGGTGGGCGGCTTGACGCAGGCGCGCTTGCTCAACGGGCGGTCGGCTTGACACAGGCGGGCTCGTTCAACGGGCGGTCGGCTTGACACAGGCGGGCTCGTTCAACGGGCGGTCGACTTGACGCAGGCGGGAGGAAAAAAGGAGACTTTGATGGAACCGGATTTTGAAGAATATGTAAGGCGTTCGGAGCACGAGCGGGTGATTGCAATCGAGCAGGAGTTGACGCTCGACGTGGAGACGCCGGTATCGATTTACTTGAAACTGGTCGGCGAAGGCAAGGGATATATTTTAGAGTCGGTCGACACGACGCAAGAAGCGTTCGGGCGATACAGTTTTATCGGCAACGAGCCGCTTGCGCGATTGCAGATTTATCCCGACAAATTATTGATACTCGAGGGCGATCGGTTAAGTTCGATCGTCGGCAAGCCCGTCGACACGCTCAAAAAATACATGCATCGTTGGAAGATCAAGGGCAGCAGTGAGCCTCTGATGAGCGGCGGGCTCGTCGGATATCTCAATTACGAGATCGGCGCGACGTTCGATCGCGTCAGAGGATTGGAGCTCGGCGAAGAAGAACTGCTCGGCGAATTGATGATCAGTCGGCTGATGGTGGTGCACGACGCGCTCAAGCAGCGGATCAAAATCATTTGCCTGTCGACGGTCGATCGCGACGATCCGCGACGCAGTTTTGAAGGCTCCTTGAACGAAATAAAAGAGGCGATCCTCAAACTTCGCTCGCCCATGACACCGACATTGCGTCCGCCCACGTCCACCAAGAAGAATAATTACATCGACATAGTAAAGTTTATGGACTTGGTGTCGACGATGTCAAAATTCACGGGCGACGAGGAGCACGATCGGACGGCGCTCGAAAAACTCAAGGCAAGATTAGATGAAATGCCGATAGAAGCGAAACGTGAGCAAATCGAGCCGCCGGAGCGTCCGTCGATGCCGCCCGCGTTCGAGCAGATGATCTCGACGATCCAAAAAAATATTCTCGACGGCGAAGTGTTTCAGGTGGTGCCGTCGGTGCAGTTCCGCGAAAAATTATCGCGCCCGGGCTTTGAATATTATCGGCGCCTGCGTCAAGTCAACGGCTCGCCGTACATGTACTATATCAATTTCGGCGAGAATAAATTGTGCGGGGCGTCGCCCGAGATGCTCGTCAAAGTGCAAGGGCATCGGGTGTGGACGTTCCCGATCGCCGGCACGCGTCCGCGCGGAGCAACGCCCGAAGACGACGCTCGATTGGCGGATGAATTGTTGCACGACGAAAAAGAGTTGGCGGAGCATGCAATGTTGGTTGATCTGGCGCGCAACGATCTCGGGCGATTGTCGGAGCCCGGCACCGTTCGAGTGACGAAACTGCGGAGCGTCGAGCGATTCAGTCACGTAATGCATTTGGTGTCGAGCGTCGAGGGGACGTTGCGTCCGAGCTACGAGGCGCTTGACGTGTTGAAGGCGACATTCCCCGCAGGCACGGTGAGCGGCGCTCCGAAACTCCGCGCGATGGAATTGATCAGCGAACTCGAGCCGGTGAGACGCGGCAGTTATGCGGGCGTGGTCGGCTACATGGATTTTGCGGGCAATCTCGACATGTGTATCGATCTCCGCACAATGCGGATCGAGCGCGATCGGATCGGAGTGATCCAAGCGGGCGCGGGCATCGTCGCGGATTCGGTTGCCGTCAACGAGTGGAATGAAATTTTGAATAAGGCGGCGGCAATGCGGCAGGTCGTTCGGGAGGTGGAGCGCAATGGTGCTGCTGATTGACAACTACGACAGCTTTGTCTACAACGTCTATCAATTACTGTCGGAGCTCGGGGCGAACGTCGAAGTGAAGCGCAACGATGCGGTGACGCTTGCCAACGTAAATTATCGGAAGTATCGCGGCATCGTGATCTCGCCGGGACCGGGCGTGCCGAGCGAAGCGGGCGTGAGCGAAGACATGATTCGAGAGTTCGCGGGCGTGTTGCCGATCCTCGGGATATGCCTCGGGCATCAGGCGATCGGCGAAGTGTACGGCGGGAAAATAATTCGGAGCAAAAAAATAGTCCACGGCAAAACGTCACGGTTGATCCATGACGGGCGCGGATTGTATGAAGGGCTGCCGTCGAACGTTGAAGTCGGGCGGTATCATTCGCTGGTCGTCGAGCGCGAAACTTTACCGGAGTGTTTGACGGTGACGAGTGAGCTCGAGGACGGGACGATCATGGGGTTGCGGCATAAGGAGTTGGACGTTGAAGGCGTGCAGTTTCATCCGGAATCGATCCTCACGCCCGACGGTCGGATCATGATGCAAAATTTTTTGAGGCGCCTTTAGAACCTTCGGGGCTGTGAATGGGGCGCCGTCGACGCTCCCACCCACGAACGACGGCGCCCAACAGAGGATGTCATGCCCACCCGCGTCGACAGCGCCCCGCGCATCAGCCAGCCTCCTTGCGTCGGTGGCGCCCCGAGCATCGACAGACCCCTGCATCGTCGACGCCTCAACCATCGGCAACTCCCCTTGCGTCGGGCGGCGAGCGTTTTCAAAGGGGGCGCTGACGCCGCAGGGTGGGTTCCGATTCCTCCGTTGGGCGCCGACATTTGGGGGCGGGAGCGGCGTCGGCGCCCTAACCGTCACTCCTCATTACGAATTACGAATTACGAATTACGCATTAAAAATGTAGTTCTTCGCCGGCGATGATGCGTCGTATGTTGTCCTTATGTCGAACCAGCACGAATACCGTCGCCGCCGCACAAAAATATATCAGCTGTCGAGGATAGAGGAATGTCGCCGCAAGGATCGGCGCGCAGATTGCCGCTATGCAACTCGCTATCGACACCGTCCGCGTCAAGCCGAAACACACTCCCCACACGATCAGCAGACAAATCGCAACCTCAGGCATCAGGCAGGCAAGGCAGCCCACCGACGTGGCAACCGCTTTGCCTCCTTTAAATTTCAAGAATATCGACATCGAATGCCCGATGATCGCCGCCGCCGCCACCGCGATCGCGTCGTAGATGAACGTCGAGTAGCGCAGGCAGATCAGGCACGCCAGATATCCCTTGCCGAAGTCGAGCGCGAACGTCAACAGCCCCGCCGTCCGTCCGAGCACCCGCCAAGCATTGGTCGCGCCTATGTTGTGCGAGCCCACCTCCCGCAGATCGGTCTTCCAAATCAATTTGCCGAGTATCAATCCGAACGGTATCGAGCCGAGCAGATACGCCGCGATAACGAATCGGAAGTCGGGCATGTACGCGCTCAACACGTCTCTCACCTCCGATAATCATTCGGCTCGGGCGCCTGCGGTTCTTCATCGTCATAAAAATTATCGTACATGCGATCGAACGGACGCTCCGACCGATTATTATACGTCGGCTCCGTCCGATCATAGCGCTCGTCGTAAGTTGAATCCGTTCGATCATAACGATCATAGCGATCGGATCGATCATCATATGACGGCTCCGACCGATCATAATTATTGGATCGATCCGACGAGCGATCATCATACGACGGCTCCGTTCGATCATAGCGATCCGAGCGATCATTGTAAGTTGAATCCGATCGATCCGTCCGATCATAGCGCTCCGATCGATCGTCATACGTCGACTCCGATCGATCATAGCGATCGGTCGAATCGCGCTCGTCTTCGCGCTCGAGCGGCTCATAATCCCGATTGCGACCGAGCTCATTGACTTTCACGTTGTGATTTGACGAGCCGGAATTGCGCTTTGAATACGTGCGCCCGACGGGATTGTCCTCGTCCGCCTTCGACGCGTGATCGGGGATCGACGATTGATATTCGGAGGCGGCGTCCCTCATGCGCTCGCGCAAAAACGGATCGACATCGATGCCGAGCGTGTCGGCGACCGACAAGCGAACCATCTCGACGTCGGGAATCCAATACGAAATGTCGTCAATGTACATCGGATGCCCGGGAACCATATCCATCTCGATCCCGTTGGTGTAAGCGTCATTGAGGGAGCCGGCAAGCTCCAGCAGCTGGCGCATCGACAGATCGGTTTGAATGGCGTCGACGGTCTCACGAATGAGCGTCGGGATTTTGGGAATGATGGCGGGCGACGCAATCTTGTCGACGACCGCCGCAATAAATTTCTGCTGTCGACGGACGCGCCCGATATCGCCTTCGGAATCACGATAGCGGACGTAAGTGACGGCGTCGGCACCGTCGAGATGCTGAAAGCCCGGGTAAAGGTCGATAATCAGACCGCCGTCGTCATCCCAAGGGTCCTCATAATACATGCGCTTCTCAACGTCGATATCGATGCCGCCGATTGCGTCAACCAGGTCGACGAAGGCGTGAGTGTTGACGATGACGTAATGATCAATGTCGATGCCGAGAAAATTTTCGACGGTGCGTTCGGCAAGACGTTCGCCGCCGTAAGCATACGCCGCGTTAATCTTATCGAAGCCGCGACTGCCGACCTTGACGCGGGTATCGCGCGGGATCGACAGCAACGCCGCCTGATTGGTGAGCGGGTCGATCGTGGCAACCATCATCGTATCGGAGCGCCCGACGTCGTCTTCGCGCTCGTCGACGCCCATAATCAGCACCGTCGTCTTGTCGGAAACCTTGAGCAGTTGATCTTCTTCAATAATTTCGGCGATTTGCCGCCCGTCGAAGTTCGGAAGATTTTTAAGGGTGTTGGACGCGAACATGGCGCCTGCGACGGCGGAGGCAAAAAAACATGCGATGAGCACGAGCACGGGCCAAAAGCGGCGCGCTCTTCTGCGGGAGCTGCGCGGGGCGAAAGAATTATCCTGAGCCAATTGACGACCTCATTTCCGATAGATCAAATTGAAATCATGATGTAAGATTGTATCGTAAAGGTTGAAGGAGTGCAAGTAAAATGGGCGTAGAAATCGAACGAAAGTATTTGGTGCGGGATCTGCCGACGGTCGCGGGCGGCGAGCGGATCGTTCAGGGGTATCTGACATTCGAGCCGACGGTTCGAGTGCGGTTGAAAAAATCATCGGGGCGCTTGACGATCAA
>CALGGP010000206.1 GCA_937915885.1 uncultured Selenomonadales bacterium
CCGTTTCTGGTTCCATCCGTATTAAAATCCCAGACTCTCAGGATGGCTGTTGTATGGAAGTAAACTGTCATCATACCCTGACCGGCCGGTGTAAACACGGTCAAGGTACCATCTCCCTCCCCGGGAATGGCGGGAATATCATTGGCCGTTGCATGTCTCTTCCCTGCCGTGTAAGAATCCACCTCTTTGCCATTCATTAAAACTTTCCTGTCAGGCTTTACCGTATACTGTGTGATAACCCCGTCAACGGTTTCCCCTGCCAACAAAAGCGTACTGTCCCCGAACCTGTACTCCCCTGTAGAGACTTTCCCATCTACAGCCTTTTCATCCATAAAAAACGGATACAGCGATATACTGTATCCGGGTTAGAATTCTGATTTTGCGCAATGCCCATTTACAGTATATCTGCAAATGAGTCTCACAATGGGTAGGCAGTACGGATTATGACAATCGTGATGACGACACTGCCGGTGCCTCTGGCACTTGTTACTCCCTCAATGCATATTTATCATATCATATCCATGGAGGAAAGCAAAATATTTTGTGAATTATTTCACTAGTTTTTCACATACAGGCAAGCTTCATATGGCTGCAGACTGCCTGCTTCATGCCTTCCATTACCTATAACATAGACTGCTCCTTTGAGAATGGAGGCATCATAAAAAACGGTTTTATCGGATTGCGCTTCGGCGGCGTCTCGAAGTTGGAATATGACGCGACCAAAGGCAACGGCGTGTTCGGCAACTCAATTCTCGACGTTGAATTGTCGGCGGACGGTGCCTTGATTTTTCAACAGAGCGACGACGACACGTTTGAATACTACGAGACGGTGATCAAAGCCGAGAGCGTCGAGGTCGAGCCGCTGCCGGATTATGTTGATCCCAACGATCAATAATTTTAGAGGTGCTGATATGAGCAGGCAAAAATTAATCATCGACGGGAAGAAAAAAATTCCGGCGACGAACATCAACGGATATCTGATTGACGGACCGAACATCGAGGTCGAAAGTCGAGCGACGCCGCTGTGTGATGTGCCGCCGATGAATAAGGGCAGTCAACCGACGGACGGAGGCTTTCTTATCATCGAATCAAAGGACTACGAAGAGTTTCTTGAAAGGGAGCCGCGTGCCGAAAAATTTATCCGTCGATACGTCGGCGCCGAGGAGTATATCAACGGGAAATTGCGTTGGTGTTTGTGGCTGGTCGATGCAACGCCCGAGGAGATTAAAAGCATGCCGTTGGTAGCCGCGCGCGTTGATGCCGTCCGACAGTACCGATTGACATGTAAAAGCCGACAGACTCAACGCGACGCCGCCCGCCCCGCATTGTTTCAATCAATCCGTCAACCTTCGACCGAGTACATCATCGTCCCGAGGGTTTCTTCGGAACGTCGAAAATATGTACCGATGGGATTTTTAACGCCCGATGTGATTGCCTCCGACGCCGCGTCCGTGATCCCCAATGCCAATCTGTTTCATTTTGCGATGTTGGAGTCGATCGTCCACATGGCATGGATGAGAGTTGTGTGCGGACGATTGGAGATCAGCTATCGCTACTCGGGGACGATCGTCTATAACAATTTCCCGTGGATCACTCCGACGGTGCAACAATATCTCCAACTGTCGAGCTTGGCGGAGATCATTCTCGAGATAAGAGACGAGCATGACGATATGACGTTGGCTCAAATGTACAACCCCGAGTCGATGCCCGACGATCTACGCGACGTGCATGATCAAATCGATCGGCTGGTGATGTCGATGTACGGCTTCGACGAGAGTTGGACGGAGGCTGATATGATCGGGCAATTGCTTTTGATGTATAAGGAGTTAGCGGAATGCGCGGGCAAAAATTGATCATTGACGGGAAGAAAAAAATTCCGGCGACGAACATCAACGGCTATCTGATTGACGGACCCAACATCGAGGTCGAGAGTCGGGCGACGCCGTTGTGCGATGTGCCGAAAATGATGCGCGGCAGTCAGCCTGCCGACGGCGGCTTTTTAATTATCGAAGCGAAAGATCGCGAGGAATTTTTAGAGCGGGAGCCGCGCGCCGAAAAATTTATCCGTCGATATATGATGGGCAACGAGTTCATTAACGGATTGGGGCGATATTGTTTGTGGCTGGTCGACGTGTCGGACGAAGAGATCGAAAGCATGCCGTTGGTAGCCGCGCGCGTCGACGCCGTTCGTCAATTTCGACTGTCGAGCAAAAAGGCGGCGACCCGCAAAGCCGCCGATCGTCCGTCACTGTTTCAAGAGATCAAACAGCCGTCGACAGAGTTTATCGCGATCCCCGTGGTGTCTTCGGAGCGCCGAAAATATATTCCGATGGGATATCTGCAGCCCGATGTGATCGTGGGCAACAAGCTGATGTGCCTGCCCGACGCCAACCTGTTTCACTTTGCGATGTTAGAATCGATAGTTCATATGGCGTGGATGCGAACGGTGGCGGGGCGGCTCGAAATGCGATACAGCTACTCGAATACGATCGTCTATAACAATTTCCCGTGGATCACTCCGACCGCGCAGCAATATCTGCAGCTGTCGAGCCTGGCGGAGATCATACTCGAGATAAGAGACGAGCACGACGATATGACGTTGGCTCAACTGTACAATCCCGAGTCGATGCCCGACGATCTGCGCGACGTTCATGATCAGATCGATCGGTTGGTGATGTCGATGTACGGCTTCGACGAGAGTTGGTCGGAGGCTGACATGATCGGTCAATTGCTTTTGATGTATAAAGATTTGTCGGCGCTCGTCACCCGCTAAAACTTTTATCGACAATTATACTCCTGTATCAGAGCGGTTTGAAAATCGTTTGAGGATTTTCGGAGAACATTCGGCAGTAAAATTCCAAAGCGTATCGATCCGTCATTCCTGCAATAAAATCGCATACAACTCGCGCCCGCCACGATTCATTGTTTGCTCGTTCAAATTCATATTTTACGTCGTCCGGCAACAGAAAATGTCCTTTACTCTCAAACAGCTTGCGAAACATCTTCTCGACCAGTTCTCTGCCGCGACTTTCAACGATTTTCAACAGCGGCGAATTTATCAGCCTGATGTAGGAAAAATATTTTAGGATGTTCACCTTAATCTTGACGTTCGTCTTCAAAAATGCTTTGGACAATATCGGGTGCTCATTACACAGTTCGACTTCGACTCCGTTTATAAAAAAATTGACCAGTTTAGACGTCAAATCGGTTCTGTAATATCCGTTGCCGGCAATCTTTTTCGACAGTCGATAGAAATTCAAAAAATTACCGAGCGTATCATAATCGAAGTCTTCACTGTCGGGTGATATCCTTTTTTGTTGTTCGACGAAATCTGACCAAACGTTGGTAAATAAATTGATGAGCTCCGATCTGCAACGCTCGGCGGATATGTCGTCGCCATCCCGTTTCATTCGCTCGGCAATTTTTTCAAAGATGAAATCCTCCGCCGACAATATCTCGCACGGCGTCAAAAATCCGGCTTTGAAGGCGTCCTCGATATCATAAACCGAATACGCAATATCGTCCGCAATATCCATGATACTGCATTCAACGGTCTTAAAATTATTTTTCGGGCTGTCGCCGATCAGGCACTCCTTCACCTTATCGACTATACCACTCTCGGAGTCATAATAACCCTTGATCAACGGTTCGTCTTCGCGTCGATGTAAGGGGATTCTCTCATCATATTTTAGCGCGGACGCGATCACTCTGACCGTCAAATTCAGTCCGACTCTGTGATCTGTACCGTCTTCGTCAAACAGGGGCTCGCGGTATTCTTTTTTTTCCAATCTCGTTAAGATGCGCAAAGTCTGAGCGTTACCCTCGAAGCCGCCGTACTCTTTCATGCAGCTATCGAGTGCAGCTTCGCCGATGTGTCCGAACGGCGGATGACCTATGTCATGAACCAAGCCGGCGATGGCACAAACATCGGGCTCGACATTCAAACCGGAATACTCCGCGCGCAATTTTTTGGCGAGTGACTTTGCTATCTGCGAAACCTCCAATGAATGTGTCAAGCGGTTTCTGAAAAAATCACTCTCTTGCCCTGGGAACAACTGAGTTTTGTTTTGCAAGCGACGAAACGCCGGAGAATGCAACACTCGGGCATAATCTCTGTCATATTCCGAGCGATAATCGACCGTCGCCCCCGTCGGTTTTTTCGGCAATTCTATGAAGCGATAACAATAATTTACATTTGACGGCATATTGTCACCGTGCCTTTACTTGAGAATATAATTATTGTACCTCAAGCCGATATCAATTTTTTCGTCCGCGTATCTTTTCAAGATTATCGGTTTGAAAAACAATTCGTCTGACGAGACTGATCGTTTGTTTGTGTCGGATTCAATTGTTTTTTTCGAGCTCGCGTCCGAAGGCGACACCTTTCGAGAGGATTGCTTTTCATCATACATCAAGATCAGCCTCATTTCAAAAATCATATTTACTAACCACACTGCGGTTATTTTACAAAGAAATAATTTTTCCTGCCGTTCAATCAAAAAAAAGGCGCAGTACGTGTCCGCGCCTGAGCGATTGTTTGAAACGAAATTTATTTTTTAAGCGCGTCAAACGCCTGTTGCAAATCCCAAATGATGTCGTCAATGTGCTCGGTGCCGATCGACAGACGGATCGTCGAAGGAGTGATGCCCGAGCCGAGCAATTCTGCTTCGGTCATCTGAGAGTGCGTCGTCGAGGCGGGATGAATCACGAGCGATTTCACGTCGGCGACATTCGCCAGCAACGAGAAAATCTTCAGGCTGTCGATGAATTTGCGCGCGGCGTCGGTGCCGCCCTTGATCTCGAACGTAAAAATCGAAATGCCGCCGTTGGGGAAATACTTTTGATAGAGTTTGTGATCGGGGTGGTCGACGA
This sequence comes from uncultured Selenomonadales bacterium, assembly GCA_937915885.1. Classification (GTDB taxonomy): domain Bacteria; phylum Bacillota; class Negativicutes; order Selenomonadales; family Selenomonadaceae; genus Quinella. Next base: position 4,873 of record CALGGP010000206.1, read on the forward strand.
GCGCGGGGTGATTGACTTTGTCGACGTTGGGATTTTTCGACAGGAACTCAACGACATTCAGCGCATTTTCGACGTGGCGCTCAACTCTCAACGACAAAGTCTCGACGCCTTGCAACAGAATGAATGCGCTCAACGGAGAGATGGCGGCGCCGGTGTCGCGCAACAGGATCGCTCGAATGTAGGTAACGAAGGCGGCGGCTCCGAGCGCCTTATAAAAACTGACGCCGTGATAGCTGGGATTGGGCTCGACGAGCCACGGGAAGCGCCCCGATTTTTCCCAATCGAACTTGCCGCTCTCGACGATGATGCCGCCGAGCGTAGTGCCGTGCCCGCCGATAAATTTTGTGGCGGAGTGAATGACGATATCGGCGCCGTACTCGATCGGACGAACCTGATACGGAGTCGCAAAGGTGTTGTCGATGACGAGCGGGATGTTATGTTTATGAGCGATGTCGGCGACGGCTTGAATGTCGATGAGCGTTGCGTTCGGATTGCCGACGGTCTCAATGAAAATCAGTTGGGTGTTGGGCTTGATGGCGTCCTCAAAAACTTTGACGCCCTTGCCGGGGTCGACAAACGTCGTGGTGATGCCGTAGTCGGGGAGCGTGTGCTCGAAAAGGTTGAAGGTGCCGCCGTAGATGGTAGTCGCCGCGACGATGTGATGTCCCTTATGCGCAAGAGCTTGGACGGCGTAAGTGACGGCGGCGGCGCCGGACGCGAGCGCGAGCGCGGCGGAGCCACCCTCGAGCGCGGCGATGCGACGTTCGAGCACGTCTTGAGTGGGATTGGTGAGACGCCCGTAGATATTTCCGGCGTCGCGGAGCGCAAATCGATCGGAGGCGTGGTCGAAGTTATGAAAAACGTAGGAGGTCGTCTGATAGATGGGGACGGCGCGGGCGTCGGTGACGGGGTCGGCTTGCTCCTGCCCGACGTGGAGCTGAAGGGTTTCAAATTTATATTTGCGATCACTCATGGTAATTCTCCTCTCGAATAAAACATACTTAAATGATATGCGCCGCATTATAAATCGATCGTCCTTGGTTGTCAACTTTTTTTTGAATGGGCGCCGCTCAACGCTCCCACCCTCGGAGCGCGGCGCCCAACAGAGGAATCGGTTCCCACCCCGCGTTGGCGGCGCTCCGCCTCGATCGATTGAAAGCGGCAGCCCTCAGTTGGCGGGCGGAAAAAACTCCGTCGCCCCGCATTGGCGCGCCCGATTCTCTTCGCCGAAAAGCGCCCTCCATCGACGGGCGGGCTCAAAAGGAGGCGGCGACCAACCGTCCACCCCGCGTTGGCGGCGCTCCGCCTCGATCGATTGAAAGCGGCAGCCCTCAGT
>CALGGP010000207.1 GCA_937915885.1 uncultured Selenomonadales bacterium
GCCAACGCGGGTGGGACCACTGCCACAATTTGGGCGCCGCGCTCGGTGGGCGGGAGCGTTGAGCGGCGCCCCTCAACCGTCGCCCTTTCGTTGACAGCAGAGCTGTTGAGGAAGGGAGCGTTGGCGGCGCCCCGTTTAAAAATATTTTTCGCGGCAGTCCCGAATAAGATCCGCGTCTTCGGAGTATTCGCCGTCGAGCGCCCCATCGAACGACAATATATTACTGTCCGTCCGCACACAAAAACTTTCGTCGCAAATAAATATTTTCGCCCGCACATGCCCCTGCATCATCCGGAAATGCGGATATCGCTTGAATTCTTTTCGGAGCATCTTCGCCACACGCCGCGTGATCACACCGCGCGCATCATCGCTCTCGCAGACCCCGTAAAAAATTTTGATCGTCACCCCGCGCTCGAGCAGATCCCTCAGTCGCGGCTTCAACGCACGCATCACCTTAAACGACATCCAACACGACGCTATGTCCAACTCACACTCCGCACTCGACAGCGCCTCATGAAAACGCCGACGCACTTCTTCATCGCCAAGCCGATTTTCCGATCGAGCGTCCGCACGCATCAATCGGTCGCGCGCACGATCAAACGCCTCCCGCAGATCAAATAATTTTTGCTGCATCTCGTCCCGTTGCACTTCCAAATCATGCATTCGACAGCGAAGACGCGCGTTCACTTCCTCGAGCCGATCCGTCAGCGCCTGCATCCGATCGTTGTACCGCCGATCAATTTCTCGCAACAGATCACTCGTCTCGCTCAACCGCTCGGACGAAATTTCGTCGCAACGCTCGATTGTGATCGGCTCCAACGCCGATTGCAGGCGACGGTTGAGCCTCATCATCTCGCCGAAGATGTACGTCGGGCTGTTTTCGCGATGGACGATCAGCGATACGATGAAGCGCGCCGTCAAAATCAGCGCGAAGTATATCATCGCCAGCCGCAATCGATAGGGGCACGAACAATTGATGATAAATAATAAGATCGCGGCTCCGGAAATGCTCCACAGGTCGACGCGTTTGACCGCTCGCGCGCGGCATTGTCGAAAAAAAACGCGGCACATTCTCACGCCGCACGCCGCGCTCAACATCAGCGCAATCACCGGCTCGGGGAAAAACATTATGAAAAGGCACGGCGCCGCCACCAAAATTACCGGCTCCATGTCAGTGCGCCCTCACGATAATAATTTTGAGCTCGTCGTTGTAGACATCAACCTTGCCGTCGATCTCAATCGGATCGCCGTCCGCGAGCCGCGCCTCCAATAATTTTCTTTGACGTTGACATTCCTCGGGCGCCGCGTCGTTTTTGAACAGCACGCCTTGAATCATCTTTCGATTGTCGGGATCGCGAAGGACGGGGAACAGATGACCCTTGCCGCTCGAGATCGATACCACTTCCGCGCGGATTGTGATCATCTCGCCCTTCATCGACCGCGTGATGCCGAACGCCTTGTTGCCTCCGACGATAAGTTTGTCGTAGGCGAAATACCCGACGACCAGCACCGCGAACAGCGCCAGCCACCTCGCCGCCTCTTTACCGTCCATCCGTTGTACCTCAAATGAGCTCGATAATTTTCTCCATCCTCATCGCGCGCGAGCCCTTGAATAAAATCGTGTCGCCGTCCGTCAAAATCTCCCGCAGATATCCCGCCGCCTGCTCGTGTGTGTCGGCGGTAAAAATTTTTTCGACGCCCGCCGCGCGCCGCCAACGATTTTGCGTCAAACCAGCTCGATAATTTTCTCCATCCTCATCGCGCGCGAGCCTTTGAATAAAATCGTGTCGCCTCTCGTCAAAATCTCCCGCAGATATCCTGCCGCCTGCTCGTGTGTGTCGGCGGTAAAAATTTTTTCGACGCCCGCCTCTTTCGCGCCTTCGGCGATCAATTTTCCCAACTTGCCGAACGTCACAAGCACATCGAAATTATTTTTGGCAAGCTCGACGCCGATCGAGCGATGAAGGGCTTCGGATAAATTCCCAAGCTCGAGCATGTCACCGAGCACCGCGATCTTTCGACCGTCGGCAATTTCCGCCGTCGTGGCAAGCGCCACCCGCATCGACGCCGGACTTGCGTTATACGCGTCGTTGATGATCTGAATGCCGTTGCGATCAATGATCTCGAATCGCATCTTGGTCGTCGCCAGCGACGCAAATCCCGCGCGGATATCATCAGCCTTGAGCCCGAGCGTGATCGCCGCGCAAACTGCCGCGAGCGCGTTGCTGATGTTGTGTCGCCCGATGATCGGCACTTCGCCGTCGTAAGTTTTTCCGTTGTAGTTGACGGTGAAGGCGGTCGACGCGCGGCGCGTGATGAGATTGCTGCCGCGAACGTCGGCGTCGTGCTCGAGCGCAAACGTCATGACTTTGACGCCGTCCTTGACGCGATCGATCATCGCGGAAACATTTTTATCGTCGGCGTTGAGGATCACCGTCCCGCCCGCGCCGATCGCCTCGACGAGCTCCGCCTTCGCCCGAGCGATGTTGTCAATCGAGCCGAGCAATTCAATATGAGTTTCGCCGACGTTGGTGACGATGCCGATCGACGGTCGGACGAGCGCCGCCAACGGAGCAATCTGATTGAGCCCGCGCATGCCGATCTCGACGACCGCCGCCCGATGATGTTCGTTGATCTCGAGAAGGGTTTGCGGCACTCCGATCTCGTTATTGTAATTCGACGCGGTTTTTAGGATCGAGCCGAGCGACGAGAGCGCGGCGGCAGTCAAATCTTTCGTCGTGGTCTTGCCGTTGGAGCCGGTGATCGCGACGATCGGGATATCGAATTTATTGCGCCAAGCGCCCGCGATTTTCTGATAGGCGTCAAGAGTGTCGTCGACAGTCAAAACGATCCCCGTCGGAGGAATATTTTTCGGATCGCAATCGGTTGATACGAGCACGCCCGCCGAGCCCTTATCGATCGCCTCGCGCGCAAAATCTTCGCCGTTGAATCGTTCGCCCTTGAGCGCGACGAACAGACTGCCGCCGGAAATTTTACGGCTGTCGGTGGTGACGCGCCCAAAATTATTTTCGCCCCCGCGCACGATTTTTGCGTCGGCGGCTCGAATTATCTCGTCAGTCGTCAGATGCAAATCAAACTCTCCTTTGCAAAAATTTGCGTCAAGTATAGCAGATCGATTGGCGTTTGCAAAGAGATTGGCATTGGTGTACAATCGACGAAAAAAAGGAGTGCTGTGCATGAAACTTGGAGCGATATTCGACATGGACGGGACGCTGGTCGACACGGAAAAATATTATACTCGAGCGTGGGTGGAGACGGCGGACGACTTCGGGCTCGAGCGCAATCCCGATTTGGGGCATCTGTGCATGGGCGGGTCGCCGACAGCCAATCGTTGGGTGATCCACAAAATTTTTCCGACGGTCGATCAGAACGCCTACTTCGATCACACGATCGCGCGCGTCAAAAAGTGGTCGGAGGAAGAATTGTCTCTGATGTCGGGCGTGCGAGAGGTGCTCGATCACTTCAAAGCAAACGGCGTGAAAATGGCGGTGGCGTCGAGCTCGAACCTGGAGACGATCGAAAAAAATTTGACGCGGGTCGGCATCATCGATTATTTTGATGTGCTCGTCAGCGGTCAACAGTTTGATCATTCAAAGCCGATGCCGGATATTTTTATTTTTGCGGCGGGTCGACTTAACGTCAATCCGAGGGACTGTTATGTTTTCGAGGACAGTTTCAACGGAGTGAAAGCGGGACATTCCGCGGGCTGCGAGACGATAATGATAGTGGATCAAGTGAAGCCGTCGGAGGAAATTCGGGCGTTGGCGTCGGGCGTGTTCGACAGCTTTGATGAATTTCTCCGCGCGGAGCGTTAATCATGTCGATCAAGAGTGTGAGTAAATTTTTGTCGCTGGTGTTGAGGCACAAGCCGGAGACGATCGGCATCAAACTTGACGCGCACGGTTGGACGGACGTTGACAAACTGATCGACGGCTGTCAAAAGGTCGGAAAAAATATTGATCGCGCGGTGCTCGAGCGGACGGTGGTCGAGAATGACAAGATGCGATTTACATTCAACGCCGACAAGACGAAAATTCGAGCGAATCAGGGGCACTCGATCGCTGTGGACGTGGAGCCGGAGGAAGAAACTCCGCCGCTGTATTTATATCATGGGACGTTGGAGCGAAATTGGGCGTCGATTGAAGAACGCGGGCTGTTGAAGATGAAGCGGCTGCACGTGCATTTATCGATTGATGTGGAGACGGCGGAAAAAGTAGCGGCGCGTCGGGTGGGTGCGTCGCTGATCTGTAAGATCGATTCGGCGGCGATGGCGCGGGACGGATATAAATTTTATCGGTCGGTGAACGGCGTCTGGCTGACGGATCATGTTCCGCCGCAATATATTTCGATCGTAAAAGAGTGACGGGGCGACGGAAAAAAAGGGCGCCGTCGACGCTCCCACCCCCGAACGACAGCGCCCAACAGAGGAAGCGGTT
>CALGGP010000208.1 GCA_937915885.1 uncultured Selenomonadales bacterium
GTAGTCTTTTAGGGGTGGGTGGGCGGGATAAATTATATCTTCCGATTGTCGATGACGCGGACGGCTTTGCCTTCGGAGCGCGCGATCGACTTCGGCGCAACCAACGTCACCTTCGCCTTGATCCCAAGCATCGATCTCATGCCGTCTTCGAGCACTTTCTTCCGCGATTGAATTTCTCCGACATTGTCAGTGAACATGTCCGACGTCATTTCAACCCGCACGTCAAGCGTATCAGTATTATTCACGCGACCCACGATGATCTGATAATTCGCCGCATAGCCGTTGTTGAGCAATACCGTCTCGATCTGGCTCGGAAATACATTGACGCCCCGCACGATCAACATGTCGTCCGAACGCCCGCGCGGCTTCGCCATGCGTATGTGCGTCCGACCGCACGAACATTTTTCTCTCGTCAACGTGCAAATGTCCCGCGTCCGATATCTCAACAGCGGGAATGCTTTTTTGTCGAGCGACGTGAACACCAATTCGCCTTGCGTCCCCTCGGGCAAAACTTCTCCCGTGTCCGGATCAATGATCTCCGCGTAGAAGTGATCCTCGTTGATGTGCATGCCGTGCTGTTCTTCGCACTCGAACGACACGCCCGGTCCGCTGATCTCCGTCAAGCCGTAAATGTCATACGCCTTGATCCCGAGCGTCTTTTCGATGTCGCGACGCATCTCTTCAGACCACGCCTCCGCGCCGAAAATCCCCGCCTTCAACGGAATATCCTCGGGCTTATATCCCATCTCGCGCATCGTCTCGCCGATGTACGCCGCATAGCTCGGAGTGCAACACAGGATCGTCGCGCTCAAATCCATTATAAACATGATCTGCCGCTCGGTATTGCCGGAGCTCGTCGGGATCGTCAGGCAGCCGACCTTATGAGAACCGCCGTCGAGACCGGGACCGCCCGTAAACAATCCGTAGCCGTAGGAAACTTGCACAACATCTTCGTTGGTGCCGCCCGCCGCCACAATCGCCCGCGCCGTGCACTCGTTCCACATGTCGATGTCCTCTTGAGTGTAGAAGGCGACCACGCGTTTACCCGTCGTGCCCGACGTCGATTGAATGCGGACGCAATCTTTGAGCGGAACCGCCAACAATCCGTAAGGATACGCCGCCTTGAGATCAGCCTTCGACAGGAACGGCAACTTTTTGATGTCGTCGAGCGATTTGATGTCGTCGAGCGAAACGCCCGCTTCGATCATTTTGTTGCGATAATACTCCACGTTCTCCCAAACGTGTTTGACTTGACGGAGGAATTTTTCATTCTGCCACTCGCGAATTTTTTCGAGCGGCGCGCACTCGATCTCCTCCTGAAAATATCTGCCCATTGACTAGCCTCTTTCCACAAAAACTTGTATAATATCGGCGGCAAAAATTGTAGCAAAAAAAATTTGTGTTGTAAAGGAGCTCTTTATGAAAGCATTAATGTTGGGCAATAAAGCGGTGGCGCGCGGATTGTTCGAGGCGGGCGTCGGCTTCGTCTCGAGTTATCCGGGCACGCCTTCAACCGAAATAACCGAGGAAGCCGCTAAGTTTGACGAGATTTATTGCGAATGGGCGCCGAATGAAAAATCCGCAATGGAAGCCGCCTTCGGAGCGTCGCTCGCAGGTCGACGAGCGTTTTGCGGTCAAAAACACGTCGGATTGAACGTCGCCGCCGATCCGCTGTTCACCATGTCATACACCGGCGTCAACGCGGGACTGGTGATCGTCGTCGCCGACGACGCAGGCATGCATTCATCTCAAAACGAGCAAGATAGTCGGCATTACGCAATCGCCGCCAAAGTTCCCATGCTCGAGCCGTCCGATTCCGCAGAGGCGCTCGAATTTACCAAGCGCGCCTTCGATCTGTCGGAGCAATTCGATACGCCCGTCATCATAAAAATGTGCACCCGCGTCGCTCATTCGCAATCGATCGTCGAGACCGCAGACCGCGTCGAGCACGTCAAACAATATCAAAAGGATATCGCAAAGTACGTCATGATGCCCGGCAATGCAAAACGCCGTCACCCGATCGTCGAGGCGCGCACTCAAAAATTGATTGAATACGCCGAATCGACACCGCTCAATCGGATCGAACGCGGCGGCTCCGCTATCGGCATCATCACATCGTCGACCTGCTATCAATACGTCAAAGAAGTTTTCGGCGACGAAGTCTCCGTCCTCAAGCTCGGGCTGATCAATCCGTTGCCGATCGAGCTCATAAAAAATTTCGCCGCGTCCGTCAAGCGGCTCGTCGTCGTCGAGGAACTTGATCCCGTCATCGAAAATCATGTACGTTCGCTCGGCTTGACTGTCGAGGGCAAAAATTTGTTCCCGATGATCGACGAGTTCTCTCAAAATATGATCGCCGACGCCTTCAATCGTCCCGCTCCGCGCGGAGTGTCGCTCGACGACGACATTCCCAACCGTCCGCCCGTTATGTGCGCCGGCTGTCCTCATCGCGGATTGTTTTACGCGCTCAAAAAACGTAAGTGCACCGTGCTCGGCGATATCGGCTGCTACACCCTCGGCGCCGTCCCGCCGCTTTCGACCATCGAACTTACTCTGTGCATGGGCGCGTCCATCGGCGCCACTCACGGCTTCAACAAAATGCTCGGGCGCGAATCGGAATCGAAAACCGTTGCCGTCATCGGCGACTCGACCTTTATGCACTCGGGCATGACGGGGCTCGCCAACGTCGCCTACAATCAGTCCAATTCGACCGTCATCATTTTCGACAACTCCATCACCGGCATGACGGGGCATCAACAAAATCCGACCACGGGCTATAATATCAAAGGCGACCCCGCCGGCAAAATCAATCTCGAGGCGCTTTGTCGGGCGATGGGCATCAATCGCGTGCGCGTCGTCGACCCTTACAATCTCGCCGAATGCGACGTTGCCATCAAAGAGGAACTCGCCGCCGAAGAACCGTCCGTGATCATCTCGCGTCGTCCGTGCGCGCTGTTGAAATACGTCAAGCATCAGCCGCCTTTGACCGTCGATAAGAATAAATGCATCGGCTGTAAGTCGTGCATGCGCATCGGTTGCCCCGCGATCTCCATGGTCGACGGCAAGGCGACGGTCGATCAAACTCAGTGCGTCGGCTGCGGCGTCTGCAGTCAACTTTGTCCCAAGGCGGCTTTCGCTCAGACCTAAGCGCCCTTAAAATGCATGGAATGATCGGCGTGGTCAGATCGAACAATTTAACTCTCTCCGACGGGAATTCGACGGTACTGCCTCAAACACTTTGTCCGCGCCCGATCCTCATACACTCTCATCTCGTCGTCGTTCTTCATCAGCCACAAATGCTTCGGATATTTTTTGAGTATCTCCGACGCCGGAATATCTTCCTCAGTGATGTCGTACCAAAGCACGTCGTCGAAGAACAAACCGAACTCGGCGGGCTCTTGCATGGGCTCGGATGCAAATTCTTTGTTGGGCTTATAAACTCCGGTGACGTGCCCGCCCCTGTCGAAGAACGCGAACGTCCCGCACTCGGCGCACTTCCACGCGTAAACAAAGGTATTGTCGTGCTCGAATTCCAACCAGCCCGACGCCATATTTTCTTCTTCCAACGCTTCCCATTTGGACAGCTCGCAAAAAATATATTCGGTGTCGTCGGGCTCGTCGTGATAATGGATGCCATAGCCGCAACCGCTACACTTCAATGATGCCATTTCATTTGCCTCCTACTCTAAAACATAAATTTGTCCATGATACCAAAATTCGACGGGACCTGTGACATATCCTTTTCGCTTCGCCTCTTGATATCCCTCGCGAACCGCTTTGAATCCTGCCTCGAAATTATCATGTCTGGATACGATAACAACTTTAAAGGGTTTGCGTTCATTCTCGGGATGATGAGACAACTCCGATTCTATCTGTTGAAATGCCTTCTTAATGTTTTTGGATACTTGTCCCGAATTCGTTGTTGATATGCCTTTAACTTCGACAAGAAGCTCACGATCAACCAGTAAATCCGGACGCTTGGTGTTTTGCTTTTCTTGGAGAAATAATACTTCTCTTCCTTCACTCATATACTGCTCTGCGACCTCGATCGCGTTTTTGTCTTTAACTTTATGTCCGCCGGTGTCATAATAACATTTGCCTTTAGTCCTGCCGCTGCTGCCGCCGTAACCGCCCATCATCTCGACCTCCTTGCCTTCCACATTTGACTGTAACTCGGAATTTGAATGATCTCGATGGAGGAATATTTTTCGGGGAGCCACTCGGGACAAACTCCGCAAACGACGATGGCGGTTGGCTGAAGTTTAGCCACCATCGCCGATATTCCTCCGATGAAGAGACGCTTCGCTTCGGGATCGCACCCGATACAATTTGTGGTTACCGCGACCGTTGAGTGGGTGGGCAATCCGTCAAAGCACCACGACCATGTTTCTTCGTCGGCGAAGCCTGCCGTCGGAATGAGCGGCACTCCCATCTGTTGAATGGCATAATCGACGGCACGGTTCTTTCTGCAGTTTTCGATCTTGGTTTCCAAATCATAATCTCGAAACAGACTGAAGTCCGTACCGATCATGCCGCTGACATACTTCAAAATTTCTCGGTACCTCCAAAAATTTTTGTACAGCCTCTGAAATTGAGCGTCCGCCACGAAGCAATGATACCAACACGGCGCTCGTTTCATCGCGGCGGTGAAATAATTGAACGGCAGCACTTGAGTTTCGGGAATATAATTTTCCGGCGCTAATTGCGGCAGATCATATCGTCCGACTTTCGGAGCCGCGCCCGCCAAAAATACATCAATCAGATCGTACTGCTTATGATTTTTCTCGAATGTCTTTGTCATCGCGTCACCTCATTTGGATTGTATTTGATTTTCAAGTCAATATTACACTCAAAAAAATTAGAACAGTGTCAGTTGCCCGCCCGCCGCAAGAAAATCATCTTCGCTCCTGTAATACAATCCGCCGGCATCGTAAAGAAAGTGCAGCTCATCGACGAGACGGATCGTCATCGCCTGTTTCGAGACACAAAATTTTTTAGATATTTGCTTGATATCGTACTCATCCATTGGAGACTTAAAATCTTTCAGCGCTTCTTCGATAAAAGCCCTCGGCATCAACAGACACGACGCGAAAAAATTGGCTTGACGTTCAGGATTGGTGCTCGTATTATTAATGCCTCGACAGAGCAAAAGTTTTTGGTCGAAGCCCGGCAATCCTTCTTGAGCCAAATGTTTATGCAAAATCCAATGCCCCAACTCGTGTGCTATCGTGAAGTTCCGCCTGCCGGGACTGTTTTTAAACTCCGTCTCGCGCGACTCGTTCAGGTAAATTTTTTGTTCGGCGAAATTGATTGCCGCAAGAACTTCGCCCGTCGAACAGTATTTATCCAAATCGCACCAAGCCCAATTCAGGTCATATGAAAACTCCGCTATGAAATCTGCTTTTACGGCAGGCTTAAAAATTTTGGCTTTGAGCAGAATAGTGTTTGCCGCCTCTTCGATAATTGAAAATCTCAATTTTTGCCCTCCACGTCGTCGATGAATATTTTTACGGCTCGGCGCTGCTCGTCGTTGAATTTGGGGACGACGCGCAAAAAATCTACCGCTAACGTATCTTGCACAATCGTCTCTTGCAAGTTTTGCGGCACCTTTCGAGCCAACAGTATAAGCTCCTCGGAGTCCGCCCCTAAGACTTCTGCGATTCGTTTGATCGTCGATTCGGAAGGTGCTCTGACGATCCTGTCGTTCTCAATTTTGCTGATGTAAGTAAAATCCACGCCGATTTTTTCTGCCAGCTCGAGTTGAGTGATCCGCTTGCCTTTGCGCAACCTTTTTATCCTCTGTCCAAATGTTTCCATCGATGTTCACCTCTCACTTGAATATTAGATCACATTGAATATCATGTCAAGTGCGTCGATAAAATTTTTTTGATAAGCCGATTGCATACTCGACACGCCGTCGAAATCGATATAAAATCATGAGGCATCGGTAGACGGATTGCCATTTACGAGATTAAAGTACGGGCGCCGCCGACGCGGGTGGGAGCGTCGGCGGCACCCTCTGATTCGTCGCCCCCAAAATCGGCGGGCGGGAAATAAATTTTTAGGAGGCTGTTTATGGATACCAAAAACATTATCATCGTCGGCGTCGGAGGACAGGGCTCGCTGCTCGCCAGCAAACTCCTCGGACATCTGCTCGTCGCTCAGGGCTTCGACGTTAAAGTCAGCGAAGTCCACGGCATGAGCCAACGCGGCGGCTCCGTCATCACCTACGTCCGCTTCGGCGATAAAGTTTATTCGCCCTTCGTCGACAAGGGCGCCGCCGATTTCATTGTCTCTTTTGAAATTCTCGAGACCGCCCGTTGGCTCTCGTATCTTAAGCCCGACGGACAGATCGTCACCAACACTCAACAGATCGATCCCATGCCCGTCATCACCGGCGCCGCCAAATATCCCGCCGACCTCGTCAATAAAATTCGCGCCAAGGGCTTCAAAATTGACGCGCTCGATTGCCTGTCGATCGCCAAACAAGCCGGCTCCGTCAAAGCCGTCAACATCGTGCTGCTCGGACGCCTCTCTCACTACTTCGACATCGATCAAGCCGCGTGGCGACAATCGCTCGAGGCGTGCGTCCCGAAAAAATTTTTGGAGCTCAACCTTAAAGCATTTGAACTCGGTAAATCGTCATGAAAAGCGCCGCTCGAAAACCGCGTATGTCGAAAATCTCAACCAAGGCGGATCGGTTCCTCAACGTCGCCTATAAAAATTTCGTCGCCGACCATCGCAACCGCTCACGTGCCGCTCTCGACCGCATTTTTATTCTGACGACGCTCAACGTCTACGCGCTCGAGAATTGGCTCATCGACGAGAACGACGCCGATCGAAATCTCGCGTCGCTGCCGAAAAATCTCGTCAACGATCTGCGCACTCGGCTGGTGACGAACGAAGTCAAATTCGATTGGACGATCCCCGTGTCGATGATGAGCGCGCTGATCGAGTCGATAATCAGCCCGCGCGCCCAACAGGCGGAAGGCGTCCGTTGCATTTCGGTCGAAAACATTCATCGAGTGCTCGAGCCGCTGTTTCTTGACGACCTCCGCGCGGAGCTTGATCAATGTGCGGGCGATCGGGCGAAACTGATCGCGTTGCACGAAAAAATTGCGGGGCTGAAATTTTTTGATCCCGTCGTCCGCGCGGGAAGTTTTTTGATCGAGGCGCTGATCGGATTGCGGCGGCTGGAGCGGGAGATCGTCGCGTCGACCGGGGCGCCGTTGAAAGTTTCGATCGAACAATTTTACGGCATCGACATAAACGAGCGGGCGATTGAGATCGCGACCGTCGCCCTTCGGATTGCCGATCTTCAGACGCGCTCCGAGCGTGTCACTTGTTCGGTGAGCGGGCTGTTTGATTTTGTCGCCCGTCCGACGGCGAGCGCTGTCGTCAACGGTGCCGTCGTCAACGGTTCGGGCGCTGCCTTCTTCGACGGCGACACAAACGAGCAAAAAGACGCCGCTCCGATTGACAACGGCGCTAAAATTTTGGGCAATGTCTTCGAGCAAGCGGGCGCCGCCTCGAGTGATGCCGACGATCAACCTTCGGATTCTCTCTCAGCTCAAGCGCTCAACCGCCCGACGAAGATCGCCGTCGTCAACGGTTCGGACGAAGCCTTCTTCGGCGGCGGCACAAATGATCGTGTTCGGAGTCGCCTCGATCGTCCGCTCGAAAATCTCAAATGCGGCAATGCGCTCGAGCTCGATTGGGAGAAAATTGTTGACGACGCGGATTATATAATCGGGAACCCGCCGACGCTGAGCATGACGTTTCAAGACAAGAGGCGCAAGGACGAGATTGCGGAGTTGTTTCGAGACGAGCGCGGGCGTAAATTTCCGAAGGTCGGCAAGATCGATTACGGGGCGTGTTGGCTGTTGAAGGCGGCGCGATACATGCGCGGGCGGTCGACGCGTGCGGGGTTTGCGACGGTGGATTCAATCTGTCAAAGCGAGCAGGCGCAATTGGTGTGGCAGCCGCTGTTCGAGCACTTTGACGTGCGGATCGAATTTGCGCGGCGCCCGTTCAAGTGGATAGATGTTTGCAGTCGGATGCAGCGGCTGATCGGAGTGATCGTCGGGCTCGGTTCCGCGCGGAGCGATCGACCGCGCATTATTTATGACGGCGATAAAAAAATCGCGGCGGAAAATATCAACGGCTATCTGCTCGACGCGCCGAATATATTTATCGGCGGGCGCTTGACGCCGTTGTGCGACGTGCCGGAGATGCGGCAAGGCAATCAGGCAACGGACGGCGGGAATTTGATCATCGAGCGCGACGACTATGATGATTTTATTCGACGGGAGCCGCGCGCCAAAAAATTTATCCGACGATTTATGATGGGGCGGGAGTTCGTCAACGATCTGCCGCGATGGTGTTTGTGGTTGACGGACGCGACGGAGGAAGATTTAAATCTGCCGTTGATCAAGCGCCGCATCGATGCCGTCCGCCTGTTTCGACTGGCGAGCACCTTCAACAAGACTCAACGGCTGGCGCAGAGACCGCATTTGTTTCGCGAGCAATTCACGCCGCAAAATTGCATCGCGCTGCCGAAGCTCTTATCGGACAAGCGGCGATATTTGACGGCGGATTGGCTCGACGAGACGGTGATCGCGGGCGATCAGCTTTTTTTGATTGAAGGAGCGGATTTATATCATTTCGGAGTGCTGTCGTCGTCGGTGCACATGGCGTGGGTGAAGGCGTTCGGCGGCAAATTTGGCACGGGGTATTGTTACTCGAAAACAATAGTGTATAATAACTTCGTGTGGTGCGCTCGCTCCGCGCGGATTGAGGAAACGGCGCAAAAAATTTTGGACGTGCGCTCGAAATATCCGACGCGATCGTTGGCGTCGTTGTATGACGATCGAAAAATGCCCGATGATCTGCGCGCGGCGCATGAGGAAAATGATCGGGCGGTGGCGCGGGCGTACGGATTTGAAGGCTTGACGGAGGTTGAGATCGTATCGCGGCTGATGGCGGAGTGCATAAATCTCTTGGACGAAAACCGATTGAATAATTTTGAGGAGTGACTTATTTGATGTTCGACGGCATAAAAAAATTTCATTTCATCGGGATTGGCGGCGCGGGCATGAATCCGTTGGCGCGAATATTGGTCGACCTGGGCTATGAAGTATCGGGGTCGGATCGAGCGGACTCGCCGTCGTTTAAAATACTTCGATCGAAGGGCGCGCAAATTTTTGTGGGGCACAATGAAGATCATGTTCCGAACGACGCCGACGCGATAGTGATCTCTTCGGCGATCCCCGAGGATAATCCCGAAGTCGCCGCCGCGAAAAAACTTCGGATAAAATTATTGCACCGCTCGGACATCAACGCCGCGCTGCTCAACGCAAAGACGGGGATCGCGGTGGCTGGCGCACACGGCAAGACGACAACGACTTCGATGATCGGATTTGTGCTGTTCAATGCGGACGTCGACCCGACGATCATAATCGGAGGCGAAAGCGCCGATCTCGGGACGAGCGCGATCCTCGGACGGAGTGAATATCTTGTGTCGGAAGCCGACGAAAGCGACGGATCATTTTTGAAACTGCATCCGAAGATCGCGGTAGTGACGAACGTTGAAGACGATCATCTGGATCACTACGGCACGATGGACAACATCCGCGCGGCGTTTAAGACTTTCATCGAGAACACCGACGCCGATAAGGGCGTGGCGATTTTATGTTTCGACAATGAAAATCTCGTTGAGATTGCGCGGACGGTCGACCGAAAAATCATTTCGTATGCGATCGATCGCGACGCGGATTTTGTTGCGAAGAATATCCGCGCGGAGGTCAACGGCGTCGAGTTCGATGTTTACAAGCGCGGGGCGTTGCTCGGCTCGATAAAGATGAAGGTGCACGGCAAGCACAACATTGAAAATGCGCTGGCGACGATTGCGGTCGGAGATCATATCGGGGTGCCGTTCGAGCGGATTGCGGACGGCTTATCGAAGTTCCGCGGGGCGAAGCGTCGGTTTCAAACGAAGGGCAAAGTCAAAAACATTTGGGTGGTGGACGACTACGGGCATCATCCGACGGAGATAGCGGCGACGTTGAAGGCGGCGCGCGAGACGAAGCCGAAGCGATTGATTTGCGTATTTCAGCCGCACCGCTACAGTCGGACGAAAATTTTATTGAATGAGTTCGGGACGGCGTTCAAAGACGCGGACGGATTAGTGTTGACGGAAATTTACGCGGCAGGCGAGGCGCCGATCGAAGGGATCAACGGCGAATCGTTATTGAAAAAAGTAATGGCGTCGACGGATCAAAACGTGTCGTATATTCCGCGTCGAGAGGATATCGCGCCGTTCATAGCGGATTTGGCGGAGGACGGCGACTTGGTGATCACGATGGGCGCGGGCGACATTTACAAAACCGGTGAAGAGCTCGTCGACATATTAAAGCACAGGAAAAAAATTTTGGTAGTGATGGGCGGACCGTCGACGGAGGCGGAGGTCTCGAGACGGACGGGCGCGGCGATTTTGAAGGCGTTGCAATCGAAAGGCTACAACGCGGAGGGCATGGAATTAAATCCGTTGACGTTTGCGTCGGACGTGAAGGCGTCGGGCTGCGATATAGTCTTCAACGCGGTGCATGGAAAGTACGGCGAGGACGGTCAAATGCAGGGGACGCTCGACATGCTTGGAATCCCTTACACGGCAAGCGACGTGGCGGCGGCGGCGTTGACGATGGACAAAGTGTTGGCGAAACGGATATTCATCGCAAACGAAATTTCGACGCCGAAGTTTTTGGTGTTTCGACGTGCGGCGTGGAATCAATATAAAAATGCAGCGGATCGGATTGAAAAGGAGTTGGGATTTCCCGTCGTGGTTAAAGCGCCGTCGCAAGGCTCGAGCATAGGAGTTTACATCGTCGATGATCGGAGCGAGCTTGAGAACGGAGTGCGGTCGGCGTTCGAGTTCGGCGACGAGGTGATCGTCGAAGAATTTATCAAAGGGCGCGAGTTGACGGTGGCAGTCTGGGGCAATGCGGATCACGCGGAGGCATTTCCGATCATCGAGATCACGACGGTAACCGGTCGATACGATTACGAGACGAAATACAAAAAGGGGGCGTCGAAACACATAGTGCCGGCGCCGTTGAGTGACGAGCTGACGGAAAAAATCAAAGAGTTGGCGGTGAAGACGTTCGAGGTGTGCAAGTGCTCGGGCGTGGCGCGCGTCGATTTGATGTTGTCGGAGAAAAACGAGCCGTATGTGATCGAAGTAAACACGGTGCCGGGCATGACGGAAACGTCGTTGGTGCCGGACGCGGCTCGGGCGGCGGGCATCGAATTTGACGAGCTTTGCGAGAGAATTTTGCGGCTGGCTAATTTTTAAAGGCTACGTCTTTAGAACCTGCGGAGTAACGGAAAAAATTTTTTTCCCGCCCACCCACCCACGGAAAAAAATTTTT
>CALGGP010000209.1 GCA_937915885.1 uncultured Selenomonadales bacterium
ACAGTGCATTGGCGGCGCGCACGGGGCCACCAATGCGACAATCTGGCAGCCCGGGCGGACATTTGGAACGATATCCCTTGCGTGATGGGCGAAAAGGCGATAGCATGTTCGCAGCTGGAAGAAAAGCGCCGAGGGAACGATTCAGGGGAGAAGGAGTGGATTGCATTGCTGATGAATGATAACGCGATGCTGGAGATCAGGCATTACTCGAAATCCTATGGCGAGGGGAAGAAGGCTGTGGACGACGTGTCGCTCACCGTCATGCCGGGGGACATCTACGGCTTCATCGGCCACAACGGCGCGGGCAAGTCCACGACGATCCGCGCCGTGGTGGGCGTGCTGGACTTCACCGACGGGGAGATCGCCATCGATGGCCATTCTGTGAAGGACGAGCCGATGGCCTGCAAGCGCGTCACCGCCTATATCCCGGACAACCCCGATCTGTATGAGAACCTGACAGGCATACAGTATCTGAACTTCGTGGCCGACGTGTTCGGCATCGGCGCGGCCACCGCGGACGAGGGTACGATGGACTTTGACCCGAACGCCGTCCGTCAGGAATGCGGGGCGAGCCGTCAGCTGCGGAGCGCGGCATAAAAATTTTCATCGACCACCGACGGATAATTTTCCTTCAGCCAATCAACTAACTTATTCCACACGCGCCGCGCTTTGCGTCGAGCAATCATCTCCGACCAGTACACCAACGGAATTAAGACCGGCGTCCCGATGTTGTCGACGATCCGCATTTGAGACTCCGTCGGCGACAGACGCTGCACCATAAAATTTGTTATGTCGGTGTCGACGATCGCAATCCCTTCGTCGAGAAAATCCCGTCGAAAGTCGAGCAACAACGCCCGCGCCCGATCGATCTCCTCAGTCGAGCGCGCCGCCGACAAATAATCCTTCAGGTCGAGCGAACGGCTCCCGTCGAAGTCGAGCACGCGCTCAAACACCAGCGCCGAGCCCTTGTCGGTATCGACGGAGCCGTAAAACTTCGTCACGAGTTTTGAGCGCGACAGTTTATCCGCGCAAATTCGTCGGTAGCGCAATTCTTTTTTAACGTCGCCGTCGTTGGGATCGAACGCGATCTTGACGCACTTCGACGGATCTTCGGGGTGAATATACGCCGCCTGATGCCCGCCCGCGCCCAATAATAAATCCTCCGTTAGTCTCAACACACTTGCCATGTCTCAACACCTTTCAAAAAATAAAAGTGGAGATCGGAAGAGCGTCGTGTAGGGAA
>CALGGP010000210.1 GCA_937915885.1 uncultured Selenomonadales bacterium
CGTAGCGCTCAAACTCGTCGGCGGGCAGGGGCCTCAACGCATGATGCATGACGCTGAGCCCTCCGATGCCCGAGTCGAAAAACGCTATCCTCAACCGCGATCGCCTCCAATGCTTTGCGCCCGATTATATCACATCAGAAATTTTTTCTCGACGCCCAAATGGTTGACGCCCGTTGTATAATCGAAATAAACTTTTCGGGAGAGTGAACGATGAGTAATAAAGATGCCAACAAGAATAAGATCGCTTGCCCCATTTGCCCGCACCACTGCACGCTTGCTCCGGGCGAGGTCGGGCGCTGTCGAGCGCGAGCCAACGACGGCGAGAAGATCATCGATATAAATTACGGGCGGCTGACGTCGGTCGCACTCGATCCGATCGAGAAGAAGCCGCTCTATAAATTTCACCCGGGCAGTTGGATTTTGTCCGTCGGCAGTTTCGGTTGCAATCTCAATTGCCCCTTCTGTCAAAATCATTCGATCTCGATGGCGGATCACACATTCAAGACGCAGGACGTCACGCCCGAGCGCCTCGTCGAGATTGCCGTCGACATGTCCAAGCGCCTGAAAGGAAATATCGGCGTCGCCTTCACCTACAACGAGCCGTTCATCAGCTACGAGTTCGTCCGAGATACTTCGATGCTCCTTCATGAGGTCGGGCTCGAGTCGGTGCTGGTCACCAACGGAACGATTTGCGAGAAGCCGCTGATGGAAATTCTCCCGCTGATCGACGCGCTCAACATCGATCTGAAGGCATTCAACGAAGAATTTTATCGATGGATCGGCGGCGATTTTTCGACGGTGAAGCGGACGATCGAGCTGGCGTCTCAAATGAGCCACGTCGAAGTGACGACGCTAATCATCCCGGGCGAAAACGATTCGATCGTCGAGATGGAGCGCGAGGCGGAGTGGCTTGCGTCGCTGTCGCCCGATATCCCGTTGCACATCAGCCGATTCTTCCCGCGCTATCGAGTGCAGGATCGTCCGCCGACGCCCGTTGAGACGATTTACGAGTTGGTGTCGACGGCGAAACGACATTTGAATTACGTTTACGCGGGCAATGTTTGACGGCGCCCGCGCCCAAGCAATTGCGCGGCGACCTTATAATTTTTGCCGTTGACTTCAAACTTATCGGTGAGACTGAAGACGACAAAATTAAAATCGGCGAAGTGGTAAACGCCGAAATTTTTTTCGCCGAAATAGCGTCTGATGCGGGTGTCGCCGACGGCGAAACGTTGATAGTTGACGCCGTTATAAGAGAAGTTGAGCCGAAGTTTTTTCGATTGATCGCGATGAAAATTCGGAGGCTGCTCGACGACGATCGATAAATCGGTTGCCTTGACGAGCAGAAGAGACTCGCGCTTTTTAATCGTTTGAATGCTGTGCTCGAACAGGGAGCGGTCGTCGTTGAAAAAGATTTTGGCGCGATCATCGAGCCCACGCCTATTGATCACTTCGTCGAGCGTGAGCTTATCGACCTTGCGCCAACGCACCGTCTCATCGTAATAAAAATTCTCGGGCTGCATGGGATTATGACAGTTGTCGGCGAAGTCGATGCGCACGACATCAAACAATCGTACGTGGGAGCCGTCGGCATAAGTGATGTGCTCGAGCGGGACGGCGCCCTTCGTCGCGACGTTATGAGTGTAAGGTCGAATCCACTCGCCGCCGGCAATGTCGACCCCCGCGACGCAATAATCGCCGTTCTTTTCGCTGGCGGCTAGAATAACGATGTCTCTTTGCATAGCGGATCACCAAGATGCACGATGTTGATATCGTCGAGAGTGTCACGAATGAGTTCGGCGACGAGGCGTCGGTGACAACACTTGGCGGACTCTTCGGCGCAAAGCAGGCAGGCGCGGTCAATGTCGTATTCGAGATTTTTGATGTACTCGACAGCATCGCGCGCGATCATAATTTCGTTGAACACGTCGACGTATTCTCCCCAAGTAATTTTACCGTTCCTGTATCTTTCCAACAGCGCGGAGGAAGGCGCAAAATTTTTTTCATGAGTGTAGGGGATTGAATAAAACGCCTCAAGAAAAAATTTAAGGTCGCAACCTTTCGCGAAGCCGGCGAGTTGGGAAGAATTATTGAGACGAACATCGATGAGGCGACTGACACGATTGAAGTACAGGAGATTGAAAAACTGCTCGGCGGTCTTTCGCGTAAAGCCGATGGTAAAGAGAGTCTTCAAAGTACAGCGCCTCCTAAATTTTTTTACGGTTCGATGCCAATCAAGACGATCGGCACCGACGGATTTGATCGACCTTCGCGGACGATGTTTGTCAGCTCGTTTTCGTACCAAGCGACGCCCGATCGCACGCTTCTGCTCCTTTTTGCCGTCGGGGATTGTATTTGCCGCCGGGCTAATCATTATTTCGACCCCCTTACATTTTTCAAAAGTGCAGCGCCTTCGACGGACATTCAATCGAACATTTTTGGCATCGAACACATTCAATCGAGTTGGGGCATGCCGACGGGTCGATCGCCATCGGGCATGCGCGAGCACAGCGTCCGCAGGCGACGCATTTTTTTTTGTCGACGTTCAATCGATAGAAACTGATCCGATTGAGCAATCCGTAAATGGCGCCGAGAGGACACATCACGCGGCAAAAAAATCTTTCGACGGTCGCGCATCCGATCAGCACGATCGACAAGACGATCATTTTGAGCGCGAATAAATTTCCGAGCACCGATCGAAATTCGGGGCGGGTGGCGATCAACGGCAGTCCCGCTTCCAACGTTCCGACGGGGCAAATGTATTCGCAAAACGTCGGCGCGCCGATCCCCGCAAAGTCCGTCACCGTCGCCGGCATTATCAAAACGAAGACGAGCAGTATAAAAAATTTTATTCGGACGGCTCCGCGCGGAAGTTTGAATTTGGGCGTCGGCAGTTTGAAAATCAATTCCTGCATCAATCCGAACGGGCATAAATAACCGCACACCGCTCGACCGATCAGCAATCCGATCAACAATACAAATCCGATTGCATAGAAACTTATGCTGAAATTCATCGAGCCGCCGATCGCCTGCATTGCTCCGATCGGGCACGCCATTACCGCCGCAGGGCACGACCAACAATTGAGCCCCGGCGCGCAAAAATTTTTCAGCGCTCCCTTATATAATCGACCGTCGAGAAAATTCATCAACAGCGGGTTCGTCAAAAACAGCGCCGCCCATTGAATTAATCGTCGCCGCATCGCTCAGCCCAGCCCGATACACTCGAGACATACCCGCGCGGCTTTATTGAAGATCATCGACGCCTCGCCGCGCTCAACTCCAACCGCGATCATCGCGCCCGCCGTCAAGCCGATCAGCAGTCTAATTATTGACGTACGCATCGACAAAATTTTTATAGGCTTCGACGTCGGCTCCGATAATCGGCTCGCCGACAATTTTGCCGTCGCCGTCAACAAAAATCGTCGTCGGCACCGCCTCCACCGTCGACAGATAATCGATCAGCCCCGCGCTCGGAATGACATTAATGAAATTCGCATTCGCCTCGCGCAAAATTTGTTTCGCCGCATCAATCGTATTTTGATCGTTCTCGCCGCGCACATCGCACACCAACCCGATCAATTGCACGCCCTCGGGCATCGTCGACGCCCAACGTCCCAACTCGGGCATCTCGCCGATACACGGAGGACAAAATGTTCCCCAAATGTTGAACACCGTCAATTTTTTGCCGCTGAAAATATTTTCGGTGACGGTCGAGCCGTCGAGCGCCTTCGATGTAAACGACGGGAATTTTTCAAACGCCCGCGCCTGTTGAGCCGCAACCGTCGTCGGCTCCGATTGCTCGCTTGCCGCTTCGTCGCAACCCGCCGTCAACAACATCATCGCCGTCAAAGTCGCCGCCAATAATTTTTTCTTCAATCCGCTCACTCCTCATTACCGTCCAATCGTTGCGAGTTCCATATGATCAGCCCCGCGCCGAGCATCAATCCGACCGTCGCGAGCAACGGAGGCATCGGCACCGAGCCCGCGTCGACGAGCAGCTTTGCAATCAACGGCGACAGCAACACCCATATCCCGAGCGCTATCCTCCGATTTTGACGGAGTATTTTTTTTGTCCTCGACGCGAGCGGCAGTAATTCAAAAAATTGTCCCGCGTCCGTGATCTCAAAATCCGTCGTCGATTTTTCCTTCGAGCCCGCGTCCGCGATCAGCACCGACACGTCCGCCGCTTCAAACGCCGACAAATCTTTTTCGTCCGAGCTGATCATCAGCACCACTCGACCACGCGCCTGCATCAATTGTATTTCGCGCGCCTTGTCCTCCGGTAACAGCTCCGCGCGGATCGTGTCGATTTTCAATCCCTTGATCATCGTTTGCGCCTTTTTCTTCGGCTCCGCCGTCAACAACACCGTCTCCAGCCCGTTGAATCTCAATCGCTCCAAAAAGATTTGCGCCCGCTCGTCGAGCTCGTCTTTCAAGCCGATCAGCCCGCGCGCCGTCCGTCCCATGCCCACCACCAACGGCGTTTTCGACTTCGCCGCTACCTGATCGATTTTCGTCCGCAATTCCAAACTGATTTTGACGCCTTCGCCCTGCACCCACGCCGCGCGTCCCACTCGCACCGTCGTCCCGTTGATCAGCGCTTCGACGCCGTTGCCCTCGAACTCGTTAAACATCGTCGCGTTGTCGATCTTCAACTCCCGCGCCTCCGCCGTCTCGAATATTTTCCGCCCGAGCGGATGTTTCGAGCCCCGCTCCGCCGACGCCGCTATCGACAACAGCCCCGCTTGCGTCAAGCCCTCGGGAATCAAATCCGTTATGAAATATTCCCCCGTCGTCAGCATTTTGTTCATCGAAAACGCCGCCGTGTCGACCGCGCCCAATCGCAACAGCGCCGACGCCGAACGCATTCGCACTCCGAGCGCCTCAACCAATCGAGCCGCGCGTTTGAATATTAATGCTTCGCTCAACGCAAAATTGATCGGCGAAAATGCAATCAGCGTCGTCAACGCGCCGAGGATTGCCTCCTGCTCCGTGCCGCGAAAATATAAAAAGCCGCCGACCGCCGCCGACAGGATTATGTTTGCGATTAAAAGAAATTTAAAGTTGGGCATGACGCGTGATCGAAACAACGGCATCGAACTCGCCGACCTCGGCGGGCGCCGCCTTGCGCACGGTAACTTTGACGGTGTCGACGAGCGCGAAGCGCGAAAGAATTTTATCGGCAATGTTTTCGGCGACGGTCTCAATCAGCGCATACGAGCCCTCCGCAATAATTTTGGTCTCATTGAAGACGGCGACGTAGTCAACGGTATCATTGAGATCGTCGGATTTGCCCGCCTTCGACAGATCGAGATTGAGCTCGACGTCGACGCCCAACATCTGACCGAGCGCACGTTCTTCGGCGGTGCAGCCGTGATGCCCGAAAAATTTCATGCCCGTCAATAATATCTGATCACTCATCTTATCACCTCAAAAAAATTTTCCCGTCCGCCCTTTTATCCTAACGGATGGATTGATGAGGGCGCCGCCAGCGCTCCCACCCTCCGAGCGCGGCGACCAACGTATGACAGCATGCCCACCCCGCGCAGGCGGCGCCCAATCATGAAGGGCTGCTGCTACCTTCGACCATTTTACTTCAGCACATCAGCCGCGCGGAGCATCGGCACGATCATTTTGACGTTGTGCACTCGAATGATGTCCGCGCCGCGCATCGCTCCGATCACGCTCCAAATGCCCGTCACTTCGTCGCGACTTTCGATCGGAAGGTTGAGCGCATATCCGATCACCGACTTGCGACTGACGCCGAGCAGCAACGGGCGATAATCGCTCAACTCCTCGAGCCGATGCAGGATCATTAAATTTTGTTCCTGAGTTTTGCCGAAGCCGATCCCCGGGTCGAAAATTAAATTACTCCGCTCGAGCCCGATTTCGATTGATTGTTCGATGATCCGATCAAAAAAATTTTTTATGTCGGAGATCACATCGTCGGACGGGCGATCGTGAGTGACGACCAGCGGACAATCATTCCGCGCGGAGCATTCAAGCATAGCCCTGTCGACGTGGACGGCGTTAATAAAATCGGCGCCGAGCTCGAGCGCGGCTTGAGCGACCGTCGGCTTGTAAGTGTCGACGCTGATCGGAACGGGGCAATTTTTGAGCGCCGACAAAATTTTTTCGAGCCGATTGATCTCCTCGGCGGCATCGATCGGAGTTGCATCGGGACGAGTAGATTCCGCGCCAATGTCAATGATATCGGCGCCGTCTTCGATCATCTCTCGAGCATGTTTGACGGCGCTCTCAACATTGAGCCAACGTCCGCCGTCGGAAAAAGAATCGGGCGTGACGTTCAGAATCCCCATCACCAACGTTCGGGTGCCGCCGACGTGGGACGCGTGCCGCTCCTTATCGAATGTCGCCACGTTAAAGTGCGGGGCGCTGCCAACGCGGGTGGGCAGTGCTGCCTCTGTTGAGCGCCGACGATGCAGGGAGAATTGCGTCCTCGGTTGAGCGTCTTGCTCCAAAAACATTCGGGCGCCGACGACGTGGGGCAAGTGCCGCTCCTTATCGAATGTCGACATGTTAAAGTGCGGGGCACCGACGACGCGGGTGAACATGCTGTCCTCGGTTGGACGCCGCCTTCGAGCGTGCCGGGCGCCGCCGACGCGGGTGGGCATGCCTTCCTCCGTTGGGCGCCGACATTCGGGGGCGGGAGCGTCGGCGGCGCCCCATAAACCGTTACTCCGTTGCCCCGAACTTCGACGACCGAGATCAGTAGTGCGGGTGCTGTTTGACATACTCCACCGGTCGGCTCCAATCCACATGAATACCCGTCGCCTCCCATAATTTTGTCAGCGCCACCTTGAAATTTCCAACGCCCGCCAACGGATCAATCGCCTCCCGCGTAAAGTCGAGCAACGTCTCATGCGGAATCAATATCTCATGGATCGTGTGCAAAAATTTTTCCGCCAGCGCACGCCCCTCCTCATTGTCGAGCACCACCGCCGCCGTTTTATTCTTGTCGTCGTATTCGATATAGCCGAGCGCATCTTTGAAACTGATCGCCACGCTGTAATTTTCCATCTGTCAATCCCTCCCGTCAATATCGATGCATTGTACCAAATCCGCGCGGGGTTTTCAATCGACAAAAAAATACACCTCCGACGCTGATGAACGCGCAATCGAAGGTGCAATGCGAGCCGCCCGTGCGAGATCGGGCGACGCGCCATTAAAGATAAACTTTATTTATTTGATTGTCAACGGATTATCCGAGAACTTCGAGGAAGTCGTCCTCCGGCTTGACGTCGCCGGTCTTGAGCGGGCGAATGGTGGAATACGCCGGCGTGTTGACGACGATCAACGGAGTGGTGACAGGATAGCCCGCCTTATGGATCGCATCAATGTCGAAGGTGACGAGCAAGTCGCCGCGCTTGACTTTCTGCTCCGCTTGGA
>CALGGP010000211.1 GCA_937915885.1 uncultured Selenomonadales bacterium
CCCACCCTTTGACAACTCTGCTGTCGATAAGAAGGAGGCGCCGCCGACGCGGGTGGGCAATGCTGTCCTAATTTGGGCGCCGTGCTCCGTGGGCGGGAGCGGCGGCGGCGCCCCATCATCGAAACCTTACCGTTGATTATCTTTGAGCGCGCGCTCGACATCTCGCCTCGCTGCCTTCGATTTCAAATCCTCTCGTTTATCGTAAGAATGCTTACCGCTCGCCAGCGCCAACTCCACTTTCGCCCGCCCGCGTTTGAAATAAATTTTGAGCGGGACGAGTGTAAAGCCTTTTTCCCGCGTCTTACTGAACAGCTTGACGATCTCGCGCTTATGCATCAATAATTTTCGCGGACGCAACGGATCATGATTGAAAATATTTCCATGATCGTACGGGCTGATGTGCAGATGTTGGACGAAAATCTCTCCATTCTTGACCTCCGCATAAGAGTCTCGGAGATTGGCTCGCCCCGCGCGGAGCGATTTAACTTCCGTCCCCTTCAGTTCGATGCCCGCCTCGAACGTCTCGTGGATAAAATAATCGTGCCGCGCCTTCCGATTTTCGCACACCGATTTAAATCCGCCCTCGGTCTTCTTCGCCATCTGATCACTCCGTTCAATCGATTATCGGCAAAATATATCACGATTCGCGCCGTTTGTCTATCGCCATTTCGCGTTGACAAGCTCCCTGCCGGTCGATATACTGTTTTAAATTTTTCAAGGGAGGGATCGTTAAGGTGCATATGTCAATCGTCGACGCCGACAGCCGAGTGTTTTCTGTCAGAACTCATCAAGGCACCAAGGCTTTTCTCGACGGCAATTCCGTGCTCTGTCATAAGCCCGAAGACAAATTCGGCGAAAGCGACCGCCGCCTTTACGCACGCGTCGACGGCGAATCGCTGATTTTTTTTGTCATCGAAAATAATCTCGTCAAATACATTCAAGCGATCGGCAACAGCGGGCGCGCCATGCTCACCGATGAGCCTTGCCGTCAAAAATTCTCCCGCAATGTCGTTCGCGACTCGATCGCCGTCAATCAGAACGGTCAATTTTGGTCCGCTCACGCAAGGAACAATCGCTTTTGGTTGGCGCCGCGCAATTCCGCGTGGGAGAATATTTCTCTCGAGCCGGTGCAATCCATTGAACTCGATAAAGCCGACGTGATACTCCTCGTCTTCGACGCCGCGCGCCTCGATGATACACTCGCGCGTTTGAATGATGAGCGCGTCGCGATCGCCGCAATTTTGATCGCCGGAAAAAATTCCGAAGAACTTCTCGAACTCCGCACCGAACGCAATCTGCCTGTCGACTCGTTTTCTAAACTCAATCGCTTTGTGCTCGACGGGCGCGATGCCTTATGGTTGATGGTCGGCGCCGATCAATCCCTCAAGCGGAGCATGTCCGAACGCCTCCAACGTCAAGGCATTCCGCGCGGAGCGATCGTCGACTTCGATCATAAAACGCAAATCACTCCGACGTGGCTCGCCAACGTCAAAGCCGCCGCCGAAGGCGATTACGATTTTATTGCGACGGGCGATCTGCGCGCAGCGCTCGATCTCGACGTCAATCAGATCACCGCGCGCAAGGGAATCAGTCTCGCGTGCGAAGGTCAGGATTTGCGGCAATCGTTTTTGGTGATGCGCCATGTCCTCGAGCACAATCAATCGATCAAATTCGCGCTGATCGGCTTGACGCCGGAGCTGTTCGGTGATGCCGACGAAAAATATTTTTCCGAGCGCGGAGCGGATTGTCGGTACGCGTTCGTCAAGCGGGACGAGACGCTCGAGGACAGAATTTTTTATTCGTGCTTTAATTCGGACGTGACATTCCCCGAGGACGCGACGCCCGATCCGAATTTGACGGCGTTGAAACAATCCTGCGATCGAATTTATTTGAGCGACGACATTGCGCCCGATGAGCCGCCGTTGCCCGACTTGAAAGACGCCGCGCTCCAACAAATGGAGGATTGCATTCGACTGTGCAAAGAACATGGCGTGACGCCGATCGGAGTGCTGTTGCCGTCGACCGTCGACGCGCGGACGAGCGAGCGGATCAAATTCATGCGCCGCTTCCTCCGTCTGCTCGAGAGCTCGACCGAGCTGATGTTCATCGATCTGTCGGAGCTGCCGAGCGTCGAGGAGCATCTTGCCGACCGCAATCGGCTCAACATCAAAGGCGCGGCGGCGGCGAGCAACGCGCTCAATTGGCAGTTGCACGATCGGGGGCTGTTGCCGTTCGATGACATGCGTCGGGTGACTTACGATCGATTGAGAAGTTTGCGCGCGCTGTTCGGCAAAACCGCTTACGACAACATGATGGATCGCATTTTCGCGGCTTCGATCGAGACGATCAAGAAGAAGGATAAAATAAAAATCGGCTTCGCGCTGTTCGATTCGGCAATGTGGTGCGGCGATGCACTCTACAATCGGTTTGCGCGAGACGAACGCTATGAGGTGACGGTGTTCTTCTGCATGCGCCCCGACGAAAAAGGTTCGTTGGTCGAGGCAAATTTTCTGCGCGGCTTGAAATTATTGCGCGAGAGAAATTTGAACGTCGTCGATATGAGCGACTTCAACAATGCGATCCCGAAACAGGACGTGCTGATTTATTTGACGCCGTACTTCGGATATTTGACGCGCGCGTTCAGACTGCACCGCCTCACCGCCGAGACGCTCATCACCTACATCCCCTACGGGCTCAACGTCAGTCTCTGGGCGATCACCAACTTCAAAATACACAACGTCGTGTGGAAAATTTTTACGTCGACGAAGGAGCTCACCGAGCGGCTCATCAATCACGTCGAATTGAGACCGTCGCGCGTGCTCTTCACCGGTCACCCGAAGATGGATATACTTGTCGACGACGAGCGGAGCGAATTAAAATTCGATTGGAAGGAAGCGCAACCGAACTCCGTCAAAATAATTTGGTCGCCGCACTGGTCGATCAAAGGGATCGGCAACATACTGAAGTTGGCGACGTTTCAATGGAATTATCAATTCATGTACGAATATGCGGCGGCGCACCCCGAAACGTCGTGGGTCGTCAAGCCGCACCCTCAACTGTTGACTTCGGCAGTCAAGACCGGAGTATTTCCGTCGACGGAGGCGTTTGAAGAATATCTCCGAAAATGGAATGAGCTGCCCAACGCTCAGGTGATCACCGGCGGCTATTATCAAGCGATCTTCGCCACCTCCGACGGCATCATCAATGACAGCGGCTCGTTCATCGCCGAGTATCAGTACACCGGCAAGCCCATGCTCTTCCTCACGCGCGCGGCGACGAAATTGAATCGCATGGGCACGGCGATCATCGAGGCAGGCTATCACGTCGACGGCAAGGATTTCGACGGCATCAAAAATTTCATCGAGGACGTGCTCATCAACAAACACGACGCCCGATATGAGGAGCGCACGCGCGTTTTCGACGAGGAACTCAATTATCGGAAGGATAACGGCATGCTCGCGTCCGAAAAAATTTTCCGCACGATCGATCAACAGTTGGGAGGATAATTTTATGGTAATCGGTTATACGACCGGCGTCTACGATCTGTTTCACATCGGGCATCTGAATTTGCTTAAGAACGCGCGCGGGCTCTGCGACAAGCTCATCGTCGGCGTCACCGTTGATAAGCTCGTCGAGTATAAAAATAAACGCGCCGTCATTCCGTTTGAAGAGCGCATCGAGATCGTCCGCAATATCAAATTGGTCGACGCCGCCATCCCTCAAGAGGCGCTCGATAAGTTTGCGGCGTGGGAGAAACTCAAATTCGATGTGCTCTTCGTCGGCGACGATTGGTATCAGGATCCGTCGTGGCAGGCGATGGAGGAAAAATTCAAAGCCGTCGGCGTCCGCATCATCTATTTTCCTTACACGAAGGGCATCAGCTCGACGATCATCAGTCACGCGCTCCGCACCCTCCGCTCCGACGATTTTGATCCCAAGACCGCGTCGATGAAAAATACCGCCGTCGACAGCATGAAAAATTTTTGCATGAGCTCGTATCTGATGTTCCGCTACGTTTTCGATCAAAGCAAATCCTTCGACGGCATGCATCGACCGCGGCTCGTCGATCTGTCGTTCGCCCGCACGCCCGTCCGCAATGCCGACGAACTTCTCTCGGCGCTGAAGTCGAAGGTCGAGGAGGCAACCGCCGACGGTAAAGCGGCGCTCGCGCTAAGCGGCGGCATGGATTCGGCGATCCTCGCAAAATTCATGCCCGAAGGCTCGACCGCTTACACCTTCCGTTGCGTCGTGCCCGGCAAGCAAGTCACCGACGAGTCCGAACGCGCGCGGGCGATTGCCGACGCATGCGGGCTCAATCATAAGATCGTCGACATTTCTTGGGACGATCAGATTGCCAACGCCGACGTGTTGATGAAACACAAGCACGCGCCGATTCATTCAATCGAGTCGCAAATTTATCACGCCGCGCTCCGAGCGAAAGCCGACGGTTTTACGAAATTTATCCTCGGTGAGAACGCCGACATCATCTACGGCGGCATGGACGGGCTGCTCGCCAAGGATTGGACGGTCGGAGAATTTATCGAGCGGTATTCTTACGTGATGCCGCACAAAGTTTTGCGCCGTCCGACTTTGATCGCCGCGCCGTTTGACGAGTTTGACGTTGACGGGCACATCGACGGGCATAAATTCATTAATAAATATTTTCGGCAGGAGGCGCTCGGCACCTACACCAACGCGTGTGAAACTGCCGGCGTTAAGTTCGTCGGTCCTTACTCCGAAACCGATTGGATCGAGCCGATTGATTATCAAAAAATCCGCGCGGGGCAATCGAAGTACGTCATTCGGGAGGCGTTTGCAAAACTTTATCCCGATGTCGACGTGCCGAAAAAAATTCCGATGCCGCGTCCGATGAACGAGTGGATGTCGGATTGGACGGGACCTCAACGCAAAGAATTTATTCCGCACTGCACCGACGGCATGAAGGGCGATCAAAAGTGGATGGTGTATTGCCTCGAAAGATTTTTGAATCTGCTCGATCAACAGTGAAGCGCAATGTGGGAGGTGCCGCCAATGGATAAATTGTTCGCCGTGATCGTCGAGCTCGACGCCGATCGGATCGAATTGACGCTGTCGAGGATCAATCGCAACGAAGTAAACATCATAGCAATGCTCATCGAGCAGGGCGACCAACGCGAGATCGCGATCGGCGATCAAATCATCCCGACTTTTTCTCTGTTGTCGATCGAAGATTTTTTCGTTCGCAAAACCGATTTCGTTTGGCTCATCGACGACTCCGCGCGGAGCAATCGCGGCGGTCAGATGAAAAATTTTTTGATCTCGAACGGCATCCCCGAAGATTTCATCGTAAATCTCAACGCGACGCTCAATCGTCCGCGCCTCGACGATTTAAAAGCGATCGGCGATAAAAATTTTTCGCCGTCGGACATCGAAAACAAATTCGTGCTGATCGAGCTTGAGCCGCATCGGTTGTTTTCGGACGACGTCATGCAGGAGCAATTGATAGAAAAAATTTTGATGCCGACGGACGACTCTCCGATCGAAGACACGACGGATCTTTCGCCGCGCGCACTCGAGCATTGGCGCGATACGCTCGACGAGCTCACGCCGACGATCAACGCGGAAGTTTTCAATCGCAATCTCGATCGGCTCGAGAGTCACATCAAATTTTGTCTCGAGCGCGGCATCAAACCGATCGGGATCGTGCCGCCGTTGGCGCCGATCATTCACCAAAAATTTTCGTCGGAGCTGCTGTCGATTTTCCGTCAAACGCTCCGTCAACTCGAAAGCATTTACGACTTCAAAGCGTTTGATCTGTTCGATGTGCCGCTCGGCTATGATTGTTTTCGGGACATGATTAATCTCAATCGGCGCGGCGCGCAATTGATCACGTCGCTGATCTCATTCAAGTTGCACAATCAAAACATCCTGCCGTTCGACGGGCTGATCGAAATGAATTACGATCGATTTTTCGGGCTGTCGGCGCTGCTGATGGTCGACACGTATCATAAATTGATGTCGCGCGCCTTCGACGTGACGATTGCGCAAATCCGTCGGCAGTCGAAGATCAAGGTCGGTTTCGTGATGTTCGATGCGGCGATGTGGTGTGGCGACGATCTCTATCGATTGTTTGAGCGGTCGGAGCGATACGAGCCGACGATCATTCTGTGTCTTCGGCGCGATCTCGACGACGATAGCACTCAAAAAAATTTTGCGGACGGCTTAAAAATTTTTGCGTCGAAAAATATCAACGCGGTCGACGGCGACAAATTTTCCGAGCGGCAAGACATTCTGATCTATTTGACGCCGTACACAGACATATTGCCGCAACAATGGCAGTTGGAGGAGCAAACGGCGCGGACGTTGACGTGCTACATTCCCTACGGCATGCACATCTCGGGCAATGCGCACGTGCCGCTCCAGCGTTATCCGATCATGACGTTGGCGTGGAAGGTCTTCCTCGACACGCGCGACACTCTGAAATTTTATCGGGAGAATTGTCGGCTCGGACTTCCGCGCGGATTTTACAGCGGTTATCCGCGAATGGATTATTTTTCGAGTGATCACGCCGACGATCGGTTTGAATGGAAAGAGGCGCGTCCGCATTCGACGAAAATTGTTTGGGCGCCGCATTGGTCGATCAATGACGGCATCGAATATGCGACGTTCCATCTCAACTGCAAATTCATGTACGAATATGCGAAGTCGCATCCGAAAACGTCTTGGGTGGTCAAGCCGCATCCGAATTTGGTTTATTCGGTGGTGACGTCGGGGCTGTTTCGCTCGACGGAGGAGTATGATGAATATATGCGACGTTGGGAGAAATTGCCGAACGCGCGGGTGGTGACGGGCGGCTATTATCAATCGGCGTTTGCGTCGTCGGACGGCATGATCCTCGACAGCGGCTCATTCAATGCGGAGTATCAATACACGCATAAACCGTTGCTGTTTTTGACGCGTGACACTCAACGGTTCACGGACATTGGGGCGGCGCTGATGAAAGTGTTGTATCGGGCGGACGGTCGGGATCACAAAGCGATCGCGTCTTTCATCGAAAATGTTTTGATCAAGAAGAAGGATACGATGTCGGGGGCGCGAAAAAGATTTTTCGACGAGCATCTGAATTATATGAAGGACAACGGCAAATCGGCGAGCGAATATATTTTCGATGCGATCGATCGCGAAATTTGATTTTTGGAGGGGCGCCGCCATCGCGCCCACCCACCGAGCGCGGCGCCCAACATATGACAGCGGTTCCCACCCCTGCGCGACGGCGGCGCCGATTTTAATCGAAAGGAGGAACCGCAAACGAGGCAACAGCCCTGACGATCAGCGGGCGCTGCCGACGCGGGTGGGAACTGCTTCCTCGGTTGGGCGCCGACATCGGGGGGCGGGAGCGGCGGCGGCGCCCCCATCAATCCGTCCGTCGGC
>CALGGP010000212.1 GCA_937915885.1 uncultured Selenomonadales bacterium
GATCGTGGTGGGCGCCGACGACGCGGGTGGGCATGCTGTCCTCCGTTGGGCGCCGCGCTCGGAGGGCGGGAGCGTCGGCGGCGCCCCTCCATCCGTCGCCCCAGAACTCCCGAACTCCCAATTACGCATTACGCATTACGCATTCCTAATTGCCTTTACCTGTCGTCGACCTTCATCAAATCCCATTCGCACTCAAATGTGATCTTCTCGCTCGGTTCTTCGCTCGACCAACGTTCTTTGATCCGCTCCACCACGTCCGGCACATTCGACGAGCCGATGTTGTACAGCAACACTATGAACTGCGTCGAGTTACTTTTCGACACCACGTCACTCCGACGCAAGATCGACTTCAGCATATCCAAAAATTGATCGCTCACGTCCGACATTGCGATCGTCTCGTCGTCCTCCGGCGCCTTCAACGTGATCAGCATGATGCAATCCGAATGCCGCTCCGCGCGGAACGTCCGACGCAAAAATCGATACACCGTCCTGAAATTGTCGGGATGAAGAATCAGCGCCTCTTCGTCATGCCCGCGCTCCTCGAGAATCACTTCCATGTTCGACAGGCTCATCGTGTCCGCCATCTCCATGTCGTTGAGCCGCTGATCGCTCCGATAGACGAAACAACCATGCTTGCCGCGCTGCTTGACGACGTAGAGCGCCTTATCCGCCTTCTGATACAGCTCCGAAAAATCCGTCCCCTCAATCGGAACGAACACGCACCCGATCGATGTGCCCAGCGGGATCGCCATGTCCTCGCCCATCAGTTTTTTCGCTTCCGCCACGAGTATTTCATTCGCCTTGCGCGTCCGATCGACAATCTCCGGCTCGTCCATGATCCCTTTGCAAAATCCGACAAACTCATCGCCGCCCATTCGCCCGATCAAATCTTCCTTGCCCATGATCTCGCGCAAGATGTTCGCAAACGTGATCAAAACTTTGTCGCCCATCGCATGCCCGTGTATGTCGTTGACCAGTTTGAAGCTGTCGAGATCGATCATCAACAGCGCGCCCGACTCCGTCTTGCACAGCTCCGTCAATTGCTCCTCGCTCGACGCCTTGTTGATCAAGCCCGTCAACGCGTCCGTCTCCGCCGTTTTGCGCAGCCCTTGAATTTTTTCTACCGTCTGCAGGATATTTGCGACACGTCGAAGAAGTATATCGGGCAAGAACGGCTTCTTTATGAAATCCATCGCGCCGTTTTCAAACCCCTGCACTTCTGTCTGTTGATCGTCGTCGGCAGTCATAAACATGAACGGGATAATCGTGTTGTATTCGTTTTGCAACGTCGACTGCAATTCGTAGCCGCTCATGCCCGGCATCCGAAGGTCCGACAAAACCATGTCGGGACGCTCCTGACGATAGACTTCGATCGCCTCCTGCCCCGAACTCGCGCACACCACATCGTATTGCGTCGCCAACATATTTTCCGTCATCATCAGCGACACAAGCATATCGTCGACCACCAGTATTTTTTTCAACTCCCCAACTCCTTTGCACGTAAACTCAATCGGTACCTCATATTGTACCATGGATTTTGCCTCTTCAATACTGTCATAAAAAATATTTTTTGGTTGGAGGTTGCATGAATGATCACGATCGAAAAGCTCAACGCCATGGGCGTCGACACCAAACAGGGGCTCGCGCGCTGCATGAACAACGAAAAATTTTACATCAAAATGGTGCAGATGGGGATCAAGGACAAACATTTTGAGATGCTCGAGAAGGCGATCGAAGAAAAAAACATCGCGGACGCCTTCGAGTCGGCGCATGCGCTCAAGGGAATTATCGGCAATCTCGCGATCACTCCGATCTATGCGCCGTTGAATCGAATGACGGAAATGCTCCGAGCAAAGATGAATGCCAATTACGCGCCGATCTACAAACCGATCAAAGACGCGCGCGAAAAAATTTTGAGCGAACTGTGATTGACTGAAAGGAGTTACTGCAATGTTTAAGAGACTGCTCGCTCTCGTTTTGACGGTGATGATGCTGTTGACGGTCGGCTGCGGAGGCGACAATCAATCCGCCGAGCCCGCCAAGAAAGCCGCCAACAATCTCGTCATTTACACGTCGATGAAGGAGGCGCTGATCGGCAACATCGTCGCCGGTTTCAAGGCGAAATATCCCGATATCGAAGTCGACTATCAATCGGCGGGCGCCGGAAAAATTATGGCGAAGCTCGACGCCGAACGCCAGAGCGGACAAATTTTGGCGGACATCATTTGGACGAGCGAAGTCCCCGACTTCTATCAGATGAGACAAGAAGGGCTGCTCGAGAAATTTACTCCCGCCGCCTTCAACGAAATTCTCAATCCGTTTGACGACTATGACGGCTCGTTTACCGCCGTGCGGCTCGGCACGCTCGGCATCGTGATCAACACCGACGACGTTACGACGCCGCCCACGACGTGGGAAGAAATTGCGACCGGCGCTCAGTATAAAGACGCGTTCGGGATCGCCGACCCCGCGCTCAGCGGCACCGCTTATATGAGCGTCGCGCTGCTCGAAAAGCAATTCGGTTGGGATTATCTCGTCCGACTGCATGACAACGGCGCCGTCAAGAGCAAAGGCAGCGGTCGAGTGATCGAGGACACCGCCAACGGCACGTTGAAGGCATGCCTGGGCGTCGATTACATCACGGCGAGCCGCATCGACAAGGGCGATCCGCTCAAGATGGTTTATCCGAAGGAATTGATCATGGTTCCGAGCCCCGTCGCGATCTTCAATCAATCGAAACACATGGACGCGGCGAAAAAATTTGTCGACTACATGATGACGCAAGAGGCTCAACAGAAGATCGCCGACGCCGGCACCGTCCCCGTCCGTCGCGACGTGCAAATGCCGGAGAAATATAATCTGCCTTCGCCGGAGACCGCAATCGCAAACTGCATCAAGATCAGTTACACCGAAATTCTGCCGCATAAGGACGAGACCATTAAAAAATTCTCGGAGCTGTTCAAATGAACATGAGGATTCTCGATGGACGACGATAAAATCATTCCTCAAGCCCGTTCGGAAATTGCCCGAGTGGGCTTTTTTGGAAACAAGCGCAATGTCTTGATCGCGATCATCGGCTTGCCGCTGATCCTCGCGGTGATTTTGGTCGGGCTGTATTTCTATTTCTCCGACGCGTTCAAGCCGCCCCCGACGGTCGAAGTCAAGGCGTATAATCATTTCGATCGGACGTTGCACGTCGTGATGAACGGCGATTATGCTCCGTACTCGTACGTCGACGACGAGGGCGATTATCTCGGCATGGACGTCGAGATGATAAACGAGATCGCCAATCGGCTGCAGATGAACCTCGATTTAAAATTGCTGTCGAGGTCGGAAGCAAACAAGCGGTTTCGCGACGGGCGGGCGGATATTTTGATGCACGTCGAGTCGGATTTGATCCTCAACGATTCGACGGTGATAGCGACGTTGCCGACGACCGAAAAACAATATGTCGTCTACGGGCAACATGCGATCACGTCGGTAGCGGAGCTCTACGGTCGACGTGTGGCGTCGTTGCATCGCATGCCGGGGCTCGGGCTCGACGATGAGGTGTCGTATCTCAATTCTTACGAGACGATTTTTGAAGGACTCAAGAGCGGCGAATACGAGTTTGCGATTTGCCCGATCCAGGTCGGCAACGAACTGCTCGAGAAGTTTGAGCTCGACGATGTGCAGCCGAGTTATGCGGTGACGCACGTCTACGGGACGATCGCGATGCATCCGGCGGATACGCAATTGCGCGTGCGGATCAACGCGGTGCTGATTCAAATGCAGCAGGAGGGGCGGCTGGCGGCGCTCGATCGCAAATGGATCAGTCACCATTACGAGAACATGACGATTGCGGAGATGATCGAAAATCGTCCGTGGCTGGTCACGTCGATAGTGTTTTCGATTTTCGTGGTGATTCTGTTGGTGCTCTACATCATCCTGCAGTATCGACACACGAAGGTGCAGGACGAGTTGTATCGCGACCTCAAGGAAAATCTGATTACGATCAACGAGCAGAAAGAACAGTTGAAGCATCAGCAGGTGGAGCTGATCGAGGCGAAGGAGCGCGCGGAGCAATCGAGCAAGGCGAAGACGACGTTCCTCTTCAATATGTCGCATGACATTCGGACGCCGATGAATGCGATAATCGGCTATGTGGATTTGGCGAATGTGTTGCAGGCGCCGTGCGCGACGTGCACTCGCGAAAAGTGCCCGTATGAGATTCCGGCGAAACTGCATGACTTTCTGAAGAAGATCGGAGCGTCGAGCCAACATCTTTTGGCGCTGATCAATGATGTGCTCGAGATGAGTCGGATCGAAAACGGCAAGCTCGAACTGATAATCGCGGAGGACGACCTCGTCAAGGCGTTCGACGAAGTCAGGGACATGTTTAATGAGCAGATGGCGTCGAAGAACATCACCTTCACGGTGGACACGTCGGGCGTAAAAAATCGGCGTGTGATGTTTGACAAAAATCGGTTCGACAGAGTGATGCTGAATCTGTTGAGCAACGCGTACAAATTTACGCCGGAGGGCGGCACGATCACAGTCACGCTGAAGCAGCTCGAGACAGAGGAGGAGGACGGAAAATTATTCGGGCATTACGAGATACGAGTGAAGGACAGCGGGATTGGAATGACGGCGGAGTTCGCGGCGAAAGTGTTTGAAGCATTCGAGCGGGAGCGGACGTCGACGGTGAGCCGAATCCAAGGGACGGGTCTCGGGATGGCGATCACGAAAAATATAATCGATCTGATGGGCGGGACGATCGATGTGGTGACGGCGCCGGGCGAAGGGACGGAGTTCATCATCAACATTCGACCGGAGTGCTCGAGCGCGACGGAGGACGAGGCGGCGTCGGAGGAAGAAGAATCGCCCGAGAGCGCGTTCCTCGACTTCGATCACAAAAAATTATTGTTGGTCGATGATATAGAAGTGAATCGTGAGATATCGAAGATGATGCTCGAGATGGCGGGCTTTGTGATCGAGCTGGCGACGAACGGTCGGGAGGCGGTCGACAAAGTAGCGGCGTCGGCGGCGGGCGAATATGCGGTGGTGCTGATGGATATACAGATGCCTGTGATGGACGGCTACTCGGCGACGCGCGAGATAAGGCAGCTGAGCGATCCGAAGTTGGCGTCGATCCCGATAATAGCGATGACGGCGAACGCGTTTAAGGAGGACATCAAAGCGGCGAAGGACGCGGGGATGAACAGTCACATAGCGAAGCCGATAGACGTGCCGCAGATGATCGCGACGTTGACGGAAGTGCTGAAGGGATAATTAGGAATTAGGAATTGTGGGCGGCGTCGGCGCGGAGTGACGGGGTGACGAAAAAATTTTTTTCAAAAAATGCGCCGTCACCAAAAAAACTGTATAAAAAAGGAGCCGTCCGATTGGGCGGCTTTTTCGATCCCGTCCGCGCGGAGCCTCCAAAAAATTTTTTTCAAAAAAGGCGCCGCCAACGCGGGTGGGAACCGCTCCATAAGTTGGGCGCCGCGATACGTGGGTGGGGGCGTTGGCGGCGCCCACATAACCGTCGCCCCGCCCGATCACGACTCCTGATAAGGAACATGGGGCGGGCAAAATCAGCTGAACTTCGACAGGGTGACGAATATATGTCGCAAAATGCGCACCCGCTCTTCGGCGTCGATCGTCTTCGACGTGTAAACCGACAACACAAATTGCGTCATCAACACCGCCTCGCGCTTTGTCACCATCCGATTCTTCAACAGATAATTTATCATCGATTCTATGTACTCGTATTTGGTCTCCTCATTGATTTTGCTCAGCATATCCCGATAAATGAAGTCCCGAATGTCGGCGTCCTCGAGGATCGTGATCCGAATGTACCCTCCGAGCCCGCGCCGCGACTCCACCACAAAACCCCGCTCGTGCGTAAATCTCGTCGACAGCACGTAGCTGATCTGCGACGGCGCACACGCGATCTTGTCCGCAAGCTCAGTCCTCTTGAGCTCCACCTTCCCGTCGCTTTGCTCCGACAGCCGCGCCAAAATATATTCCTCGATCGCATCGGAAATGTTGTTGACCATTTTTACCACCTGCTTTCGACTTCAATTATATTTGACTTTTCGACGATATTCAAGTGTTTGACGAAAAAAAAGAGCCGAGCGTTGAGCCCGACCCTTGAAAAAAATTATTTCTTGCCGTAGCGCTTATTGAATTTCTCGATGCGCCCGCCGAGTTTGACGTCGCGCTGCCGCCCCGTGAAGAACGGATGACATTTCGAGCATACGTCGACGCGCAATTCCTTTTTGGTCGAGCCGGTCATGAACGTATTGCCGCAACCGCACGTAACCTTCGCCTCAAAATATTTCGGATGGATGCCTTCCTTCAAATCAATCACCTTATCTCGAATGAATTAACCGTTTATATATACAGCATCGCGCGCCGTTTGTCAAACATTAGCGGCGATCCCGATCAAGGTCTCGCGGAGGAGATTGAATTGCACGGGGACGGTCGACAGCTTGAGACGTTCGCGCGGGCTGTGAATGTGCTCGTTGGTGGTGCCGACCGAGACGATGTCGAGCGCGCGGTTTTTTTCAAAGAAATAACTGCTCTCGAGCCCCGCGTGGATCACTTTGACTTGCATCGGT
The DNA here is from genome assembly GCA_937915885.1 of uncultured Selenomonadales bacterium. GTDB lineage: Bacteria > Bacillota > Negativicutes > Selenomonadales > Selenomonadaceae > Quinella. Next base: position 6,606 of record CALGGP010000212.1, read on the forward strand.
CGACCATTTTGACGAGCGTAGATCGATTCCATCAGCCGCGCCAGTCGACTGTTCGGATTGGGCGTCCACGCCGCCGACGGTTTACGATCTTCGACCGCAAAGCCCGTCCGCCCCGCCAACGCCTTTACTTCGTCGACGATCTCAATCAGTTTTGCGTCGATGCACGAGCGCGGGAAATATCTGATCCGCAATCGATCGCCCTCGATCACGACGATCCCGATATTCGCCGACGTCTCCGTCAATTCCGGCGTCACCATCGCGAGCATTCCGTTCGGCAGTCCCATCAAAAATTCGACGACCTTGCCGCCGTTTTCGAGCACTCCGTCGGGCATCGACACGCTTTCTGCCGACAGTTTGAAGTCGTGCTCAATCGCGCCGTATTTTTTATTGAAGTCGTCGGCGAACAGATTGACGATCGGCGTCAACTGCTCGGCGTCAAGCGTCGTCACGATAAGAGCCTCCGCACTGTCGGCGATCGCGTTGGTAGCCTTGCCGCCTTTGATCGTCGCGATCTCAACCGCGCCTGCCTTTTCGATCGTGCTCAACAATTCGGCGAGCACTTTGATTGCATTCGCCCGACCGGTATGAATCTCGAGCCCGCTGTGACCGCCCTTGAGCCCGTCGATCGTCAAACGAAACGCATGCGCTCCGCGCGGAGTCGTGAGATTGAGCGGACGAACGAAGTCGACGTAGACGGAGCCCGCGCTGCCGATCACAAGTTCTTCGGCGTTTTCGGAATCGCAATTGATCAGATAATGCGCGTCGTTGAGATATTTGGCGTCGAGTTCCTTAGCGCCGAACATGCCGATCTCCTCGTCGACGGTGAAAATCGCTCGAATGGCGCCGTGCTTAAGCGTCGGATCGTCGACAAAATTTTTTATGACGCTGATGATGAGCGCCACACCCATGCCGTCGTCGGCGCCGAGCGAAGTACCGTCCGCGCGGAGATATTCCCCGTCGCGAATCAGCTTGATCGGATCGGTGAGAGGATTGTAATTGACGCCGTCGTCGGCGACGCAAACCATATCCATATGCGCCTGCAAAATCGTGCGCGGAACGTTTTCGCAACCGTCGGACGCGTCGAGGTCGGCGATGACGTTGCCGATCGGATCGCGCTCGACGCTCAAGTCGAGTGCCGTCAAGCGCTCGACGAGATATTTTCCGATTGCCTCTTCGTGTTTCGACGGGCGCGGGATTTTTGCGAGCGCCTCAAATTCTTTTAATACTGCCTCCAAAATTTTTTCACCGCCTAAAAATAAATTTTCCCGCCCACCCGCCCCATAAAGGCTGTT
>CALGGP010000213.1 GCA_937915885.1 uncultured Selenomonadales bacterium
CGCCCGCCCATGAAAAAATTTTTTTCAAATAAAAGGCGCCGTTGCCGATTGGTTTAATCTCATTATCCCACTCTAAAGGAGCCGCTTTCAATCGATCGAGGCGGCGCCCCAATAATCTGCCGACGCTCGGAGTGACGACACATATGGATGAAAAATTTTTTCGGACTGAATTATTATTGGGCGCGGCGTCGATGGATCGGTTGATGTCGTCGACAGTGGCGGTGTTCGGCGTCGGAGGCGTGGGCTCGTTCGCGGTTGAGGCGCTGGCTCGATGCGGGCTCGGACGGTTGGTTTTGATCGATCATGATGTGGTCGACGTGACGAATATCAATCGACAGTTGCACGCGACGACCAAGACGGTCGGGCTGTCGAAAACGGCGCTGATGAAGGAGCGCATACTCGAAATAAATCCTTCCGCGCGTGTCGATGTGATAGACGATTTTTATTTACCGACGGTCGACGCGGAAAAATTTTTTATCGATCGATATGATTGCGTAGTCGACGCGATTGACACGATCGGCGGGAAAATCGGATTGGCGGTCGAGTGCGATCGGCGCGGGATTCCGCTCGTAAGCAGTATGGGCGCGGGCAATAAATTGGATCCGACGGCGTTTCGCGCGGGAGATTTATTCGAGACGAGCGTTGATCCGATCGCGAAAGTCATGCGGAAAAAACTGAAGGAGCTCGGGATTAAAAAACTCCGCGTCGTTTACTCGACGGAGCCGCCGCGCCGCCTGGAACCGACGGAAAAAAATTTTTTTCAAAATACCGAGCCGGGCGCCGACGACGCAGGGTGGGAACCGCTCCGTATGTTGGGCGCCGAGCACGACGGGCGGGAGCGGCGGCGGCGCCCCTCCAAATCTCTGCCGATGTCGGACGGGAGTGGTAGAAAAATTATTGGGAGCATCTCATTCGTGCCGTCGGTCGCGGGGCTGATTCTCGCGGGCGAAGCCGTAAAAATTTTGGTGAGTGATCTGTTATGAAAATTTCCGTGCTCGGTTGCGGACGCTGGGGCTCATTCCTCGCCTGGTACTCCGCGCGGATCGGACATGATGTTACACTTTGGGGGCGTCCGACTTCGGCTCATATGACGGCGCTCATTTCTCAACGGCGCAATGAATTTTTGAGCCTGCCGCCGTCGATCCGATTAACCGTCGACCTCCAATCCGCGGTCGACGCCGACGTGATCATCATTTCGATCGGCGCTCAACAGCTCCGTCCGTTTTTGAATGAATTGAAACCGTTCGGCTTGACGGGAAAAAAATTTGTGCTCTGCATGAAGGGGCTCGAAAGCGGCACCGGCAAAAGACTTTCGACGGTCTTCAATGAGGTGCTCGGCGCCGACAATCAGGTTGCCGTTTGGGTAGGACCGGGGCACGTCCAAGATTTTATCGCGGGCATCCCGAATTGCATGGTGATTGCCTCCGACGATGCCGCGCTCACTCAAGCGCTCGTCGATATTTTTAAAAGCCCGCTGATTCGATTTTATTACGGGCGCGATCTGATCGGCATCGAGATCGGAGCCGCCGCTAAAAATGTCGTCGGGCTTGCCGCCGGCATGCTCGACGGGCTCAACTATTCGAGCCTGAAGGGAGCGCTGATGGCGCGCGGCACGGCGGAACTGTCGCGCTTGGTTGAGGCGCTCGGCGGCGATCGAATGACGGTCTACGGGCTGTCGCATCTGGGCGACTATGAGGCGACGCTTTTCTCCGCGCACTCTAATAACCGTCGATTCGGTGAGGATTTCGTCCGAGGCAAGCCGTTCGACAAACTTGCCGAGGGCGTTGAAACGGTCAAGGCGCTGTTGAATTTATCGGAGCGCGTCGGCGTTGAGCTGCCGATCTGCACAACCGTCGACAACATCATTCATCATAAAAAAAATCCGCGCGGAGAGCTCGAACAGCTCTTTCTGCGCACGACGAAAGTTGAATAAACGGAGGTGGGAAATTTGGAGATAGGCGACAGAATAGTGTACCCGATGCACGGTGCGGGGATAATCGCGGGCGTCGAGACGAACGAAATCGGCGGGGTGACGAAATCGTATTACGTGCTGAAAATGCCGATGGGGAATTTGAAACTCATGCTGCCGGTCGACAAGATCAACGAAATCGGACTGCGCGGCATCATAGATAGGTCGAAGGTCGCCGAGGTGAAGGCGGTGCTCGAGGGCGCGCCGGAGTATACGGTCGGCAGTTGGAACAAGCGCTATCACGCGACGCTCGAGCGATTGAAGAGCGGCGACATACTCGACGCGGCGGCGGTGGCGAGAAATTTATCGGCGCAAAACGCTCGAAAGAAGTTGTCGAGCGGCGAACGGCGATTGCTCGATCTGGCGCGGCAAATTTTGATCAGTGAGTTGGTGTTTGCGTGCGAGAAGCCGCCCGAGGAGATCGAACATTGGCTCGATGAAATTTTAGGCGTATTTGAGGGAAGCGACGATGTTTAATTTCGCGCGGAAGGACACTGAGTTTTTTGATCTGTTCGTTGAGAACGCGAAATATTTTCAGCGCGGAGCGGTGCTGCTCGACGAGGTGATCAAGGACCCAAACAAGGCGCTCGAGCGGATCGATGAGATACTCGGGCTCGAAAACGAGGCGGACAAAGTCAACGAGCGGATACTCGAAAAGCTCAACCTGACGTTCATCACGCCGATCGATCGTGAGGACATTTATTCGATTGCGTCGGAGCTGGACGCGGGCGTTGACATGCTCCAAGGGGCGTTGCAGAGACTGATAATGTATCGAGCGGGGCATGCGACGGACAAATGCCCGATGCTCACGAATTGGATTGTCGAGAGCACGAACGAATTGTTGAAGGCGTTCCAATTGATGGTCGACATCAAAAAAAATCAGCGGGAGATTCTCGACGCGGTTCACCGAGTGAGCGAGTACGAAAGCAAGGCGGATTTGGTCTATCGCGAGGACGTCGGGGTGTTGTTTGACGACGCCAACCGCGATCCGGCGCATCGGACGATTCATCTGATCAAGTGGAAGGACATTCTTGACGACATCGAGCAGACGCAGGATCATTGCAAAAAAATCGGCGATATGATTCGCGGCGTGGTCATGAAGTATGCATGAACTGCAATATTTGATGTTCACGGTGATCGTGCTGGCGCTGTTGTTCGATTTCATCAACGGGTTTCACGACAGCGCGAACGCGATCGCAACTTCGGTATCGACGCGGGCGTTGCGACCGAACACGGCGGTGATGATGGCGGCGATGTTGGATTTTGCGGGAGCAATGGTGTCGACGGGCGTAGCGAAGACGATCGGCGGCGACATCGTGAGCAGTCCGCACATCGTTGACGAGAAAATAATAATCGCGGCGCTGTTCGGAGCGATCGTCTGGAACATCGTCACGTGGTGGTTTGCAATGCCGTCGAGCTCGTCTCATGCATTGGTCGGCGGCTTGATCGGCGCGGTGCTGATCTCAGTCGGCTCGAGCGGCTTGAATTTTGACGGCATCGGAAAAATTGTTGTCTCGTTGGTGGCGTCGCCGATCGTGGCGTGGTTCATCGGCATCGTGATAATGAACGTGTTGTTCCGGTTGTTCGGGTCGATGAATCCGCACACGGTCAACGATCGGTTTCGTAAGATGCAGATATTGTCGGCGGCGTCGATGGCGTTTTCGCACGGCTCGAACGACGCGCAAAAATCGATGGGGATAATCACGTTGGCGTTATTCTCGGGCGGCTTCATCTCGGAGTTCGAGGTGCCGACGTATGTCAAAGTGTTGTGCGCGGCGGCAATGGCGTTGGGGGTGGCGCTGGGCGGTCAGAGGATCATAAAGACGATCGGCGGAAAAATTTTCAAGTTGGAGCCGATCAGCGGATTTGCGGCGGATTTAAATTCGTCGTTGGTGGTCTTTTCGGCGACGATGTTGACGCTGCCGGTGTCGACGACGCACGTGGTGAGCGGCTCGATAATGGGCGTGGGCACGGCGAAACGAGTGAACGCGGTACATTGGGGCGTGGCTCAACAGATGGTAACGGCGTGGGTTATGACGATCCCGTGCACGGCGGTGATGGGTGCGTTGGCGCATTTTGTCGTCGAGGCGATCTTCTGAGGGACTATGAAAAATATAATTGATGCAATCAGTACTCTGGTTAGGCTCGACGATAATCGGTTGAGCGGCGATCATTCCGGCAGCAATCGGATAAACGCGGTCGGCTACGCTTTGGAGGATTACATAAAAAATCTTTTCGCCGACGGCTTTAATTGTTCGGAACGGGAGCGGCGCGAAAAATGGAGCGCGACGTTTTCTTATCTCGGCAACGATGCCAATCCGCCGGATATTATATTGAAAGGCGGCGACGCGATCGAGGTCAAAAAAATTCAATCCGATAACGCGGCGTTGGCGCTCAACAGCAGTTATCCGAAACAAATTTTGAGTCGCGACAATCCGTTGCTGTCGAAAGCCTGTCGCGAGGCGGAAGATTGGAGCGAGAAGGATATTATTTATGCCGTCGGCGTCGTGAGCGGCAGTCGGATTAAAAGCCTTTGCATGATTTACGGTCGAGATTATTGCGCGTCGAGTGATTGCTATGATCGGATTCGTCGATCGATCAAAAACGGCGTCGAAACTTCCGCCGGATTGGAATTTGCTCCGACGCGCGAACTGGGCAGAGTTAATCGCGTCGATCCACTCGGCATTACGTATCTGCGCATTCGCGGCATGTGGCACATCGAAAATCCTTGGAAGGTCTTCGGCTACGTTTATCGGCGCAATGCGCGGGCGGCATTTAATTTTATGTGTCTCATCGACGCGGATAAATGGTTCGGTCTCGAAAATCGCGGCGCGCTTCTCGAGCTTCAAAAAAATTATCCGTCGTTGCAGCTTGCCGACGTCCGAATACACGATCCCGATAATCCCGCGCGACTTAATGATGCGAAACTCATCAGTTACGAATTTTGAGGTGATCGAATGCGGCTGATCAGTTTATTCAGCGGCTGCGGCGGACTTGATCTCGGATTCGAGCGCGCGGGCTTTGAGATTCCGATCGCCAACGAGTTTGATCCGACCATTCATCAAACGTATCGAGCCAATCACCCTCGGACGACGCTTTTGACGGGCGACATTCGACGGCTCCGCGCGGACGATCTCCCCGACGACGTTGACGGCATAATCGGAGGACCGCCTTGCCAATCGTGGTCGGAGGCGGGCGCTCAACGCGGCATCGACGATTCGCGCGGGCAATTATTTTTCGACTACATCAGAATACTCGAGGCAAAACGCCCGAAATTTTTTTTGGCGGAGAACGTCAACGGCATGCTCGCCGATCGACACTCCGACGCCGTCCGACGCATCATCGCTCGATTCAATCAATGCGGCTACGACGTGACTATTCATCGCGCCAACGCTAAGGATTACGGCGTCGCTCAGGAGCGCAAACGAATTTTTTATATCGGCTTCCGCCGCGATCTCAACGTCGATTTTACATTTCCGCGCGGCTCGACGGTGTTTGACGCCGACAAACTTACTCTTCGCGATGTCATTTGGGATTTGCAATTCACCGCGCTCCCGACCGTCGAAGGCAACCGTCATAATCCGCGCGCAATCAATTGCAATGAATTTTATGTTGGCGGCTTCTCGACAATTTTCATGAGCCGCAATCGCGTCAAAGGTTGGGACGAGCAGGCGTTTACCGTTCAGGCGAGCGGGCGTCACTGCCAACTGCATCCTCAAGCGCCGAAGATGATCGCCGTCGCGCGAGACATCCGTCGTTTTGTCGAGGGCAGCGAACATCTTTATCGTCGGATGACTGTCAGAGAAATTGCCCGCATTCAGGGCTTCCCCGACGATTTTCAATTCATATACTCGAACGTCGACGACGCTTATAAAATGATCGGTAACGCCGTCCCCGTGCCTCTCGCGAACGAGATAGCCATCGCTTTAAGGCAATGCGTAATGCGTAATGCATAATGCGTAATTGAAATACGGGGCGACGTCGGCGCAGGTGGGAACGTTGACCTCCGTTGGGCGCCGCGCTCGGGGGTGGGTGCGGCGACTTCTGTCGTGCGCCGCCGTCACAGGTTGTGCGCCGCGAAAAAAGGCGGGCGCCGCCGGCGCGGGTGGGAACTGCGGGATCAGTTGGGCGCCGCGCTCGGGGGGTGGGAGCGTCGGCGGCGCCCAAATAAAAACTCCTCCGGAATCAGGAATGGTCGCAAAAAAAAATGCCGCCCTTTGATCGAGCGGCGTATTTTTTTATCGACATCAGAAATTATCTTTGTTGTCGGCGTAAACGGCGGGCAGGATCGCCGCGAGATTGCTGAACTCTTTGATGTTGTGCGCGAACAATCCGCGCGGAACTTCGATCGGAATGCGAACGCTGTCGGGCAACGTTTTAATAATTTTGCCGTCGACCACGCCGAAGCCGATCCAAAATCTCGAGCAGAACATGACGCCGTCCTCGTGCTCGTACCATTTATGCGTCATAGCCGCCGCACAATCACCCGCGCCGATCGCCGACACCAACGATTGACACTTCGGACTGCCGACGAGCGATTGATCATATCCGAAATCTGACGGGCTCTTGAATTGCAACTTCAAAAGCGACGGACCGTTGCCGATATCCTCGAGCACGTAATGATTGACGCCCCACGTCTTTTGATTGACGGGAACGCTCGGATCGCAAACGTAATCGGCTTTGTCGGCGCGCGCAAAGTAATGATCCTCTGGATCCCAAATTTTGTATCGAAGATCGGAGCCTACGCTGTGCCAAGGGAACCACCAATCGAGCATCTCACTCGAGACGCCGCGCATATACGTCGTGTTGCAGACAAAGCCCGTGCCGTCCCCCGCCACGCCGTAGCCGACTTGACAGTATTGATCGTCGTCGCCGCTCAAAAATTTATTGCGCTCCTCGAACGGAACGCTCGGAAGCTCGGACGGCTCGTCGAGCAGTTTTATTTTTTCCGACGGAATTTCCGCCATGGGCTGCTCGAAAAATTTGAAGTACGGCAACGCGCGCTCCTCGAGGCTGACGCCGACTTTTTTGCCGATAAATAATTTCATCGACCACACCTCTTTTTGCCTTCCGATTTTGCCCCGTTTGCTTACAACAATTTTTCGATCGACGGAGCAATCTCGGCGGGCTCGATCATCGGCTCGAAACGCGCGACCACATTGCCCTCGCGATCGATCAAAAACTTCGTGAAGTTCCATTTGACGCCGTCGTCCTCAAGAAACGCGGGGAAATTCTCCTTCAACGCCTTCGTGAGGATCGCCGTCATCGGTTTCGACTCGTCAAAGCCCTCGAATTTTTTCTGCTCGGTGAGATATTTGAACAGCGGCTGCGCATTTTCCCCTCGAACGTCGTCCTTCGCAAAGATCGTAAACGACACGCCGTAATTGAGCCGGCAGAATGTCTGAATCTCGTCGTTGGAGCCGGGATCTTGCGCCGCAAACTGATTGCACGGGAACCCGAGTATCTCCAAGCCGCGATCTTTATAATCCTTGTAAAGTTTCTCCAGCCCCTCGAACTGCGGAGTGAAGCCGCATTTGCTCGCCGTGTTGACGATCAGCAAAACCTTGCCCGCGTAATCCTTCAGCGATTTTTCGTCGCCGCTCTTCGTCTTGACGTTGAAATCGTAAACGTTCATCTGATTGCCTCCATCATAATTTTATTCCGTTGTCTACGCCTTGTTAAACGCCGACTTCGGTTGACGACAGCGCGGGCATTTCCAATCGGCGGGCAAATCCTCAAACGCCGTCCCTGCCGGAATCCCATGCTCGGGATCGCCGACCGCCGGATCGTACACTTGCCCGCAGATCGAGCACACATATTTGCCCGTCGCCTTCGCCGCCTTGATCTCCTCGACCGGCAACGTCTCAGTCGGCTTGTCGAGATCGACGACCCGCTTCAACTCGAGATTTTCATAGCCGAGCGGAGTGTGCGTCGACACATACACCGTCGGATTTTCTTTGATGAATTGACGGACGCGCGCAAGCGTATTGCAAGCCGCCTCCCAATCCTCGAACACCACGCTCAACCGATTTTCATACAGCGCCTCGTCGGTATAAGTCACGTCGCCGTGGATCATGTAATACAGCCCGCCGTCCTCGACAATCACTATCGAATTGCCCTTGGTGTGACCGGGCGCGAAGATGTAATACACGCCATCAGCGATTTTTTGACTGCGCTCGAAATTTTTATAGGCGCCGTCGGTGAAGTCCGTCCGAATGATGTTGTCGCCGTCAAGTTTCATGTCGTCGGCTTCGACGCGCGAGATATAAATTTTCGCGTTGGGGAATGAGCGCAATTCGCCGGTGTGATCGGCGTGCTTGTGCGTCACGAGAATTTTCGAGACTTGATCGGGCTCGTAGCCGAGTTCCTTCAGCGCCGACACATAATCCTTAATCCGACTGCCGATATAAATTTGCGTCTTGTCGTCGACAACCATATCGGGCGCCTCGAGCGGCATGCCCGTATCGACGAGAATAACTTCCTTGCCGGTGTCGATCACGTAATTCTGCAGCGTCGAGCGATATTTGACGGTCGGATCGAATTTCGCCGTCTCGCCGTTGCCTCCGAGCGCGAACGGTTGAGTCATAAATCCGTTCTCGTAAAGTTTGACTGCCGTGATCTTCATTTTCGACTTCGGCTTGAAAGCGGACTTCGGTTGACCGCACAGAGGACACGTCCAATCGTCGGGCTCGCCGTCGATGTCGCCGACGTACTCATAGCCGCACACCGGACAAACATAAACTTTTTTATCGGGCGCGGCTTCGATCGATTTGTCGGCGGGCTTATACTTCGCGATGATCTCATTCATCAACACGCCGTGATGCCCTTCCTGCTTCGCAAAAATTTCCATCTCATCAGCCGCCGCTCCGAAGCCCGCCGCGCGGACTTTATCAGTCAGCGCCTTTACTTGCGCTTCGCCCGCCGCCTCCGCCTTTGCGAGCGTCGCTACCATCGACCAAAAATCTTTCGGATATTTGCCGTTGAGCACCGCGTAGAAGCCCGCGTGCACCGCCTCTTGATTCGCCGCCTCGATGAATTTTTCCGCCGCCTCGTCCAGCCCCTGCTCACGTGCCAGCCGCGCCAATGCGTAGTACATCATCACGCCGTTTGCTTCCGCCTGCGCTATCGTTTTGATCATCGGCTCGAGCTCCGTGCCCTTCGTCAATCCATAGATGCTTTCCATTAAGCGCTCCCCCTTTGCTCGTCGAAACATACTCCTATCGATAAATTATAATTTTTCCGCCCCCGTTGTCAATAATCCTTTCGCCCCGATCGTCAACTTACTCCGCGCGGAGCCCAAAAAAAATCCGCCCTCGATCGAGCGGTTTATTTTTTCAACGAAAGTCTCTGCCCTTGACGCGATTCATTATCGCACCCGCTATCGCGCTCAACGGCAATTGCTTGTCGACCGCGCCCGCCTCGAACGCCGACTTCGGCATCCCGTAGACCACGCTCGTTGCCTCGTCTTGACCGATCGTCGTCGCGCCGCCCTGCTTCATCTCGAGCAGCCCTTGAGTGCCGTCGCGTCCGATTCCCGTCAAGATCACTCCGAGCGCCGAGCCGTCTTTATACTGTCGAGCCACCGATCGAAACAGCACGTCGACCGCCGGTCTGCAGGAATGTAAGCGCGGTCCGTTGTGGCAATTTATTTTTATTATGTCGCCGATCCTGCTGATCGACATGTGCAATTCGCCCGGCGCGATGTATATCCAATTCGGCTTCGCAACTTCGCCGTCGCTCGCCTCCTTCGCGCGCAATTGGCATTGCGTGTTCATCCGCTCCGCAAACATTTTCGAGAATCCTGCGGGAATGTGTTGAACGACGAAGATCGGCGGCAGAGGCGGTCGGAGCGCCGGCAAGACCACCGATAACGCCTCCGTGCCGCCCGTCGACGACCCGATCGCTATGATTTCGATTTTCGCCAACGGCTTTTTGAGTGCTGCCTTTGTCTCGGCGATTTTTTTTGCTGCCTGCTCCGCCATCGCCAGCGCCATTCGCGCCGTTCGCGTTTTGTCGGTTATATTTGCCATATTTATCGCTCCAATCAATTCAGCCTTCAAAACATTTTTCGTTGTCTGAACGATTGAAGTTAAGCGTCACCTCGGTCGCGCGAAGATCATTCGCCCTGCCGACGTTTGCAACGCCGACGTCACTTCAACCGAAATTGTTCGGCTCAAATATCGATGTCCGTTTTCGATGACGATCATCGTGCCGTCCTCGAGATATCCGACGCCTTGCCCGGGCTCTCGACCGTCGCGCACGACCTGCACGCGCATCGTTTCGCCCGGCACCACCACCGATTTCACCGCGTTCGACAGATCATTGATGTTGAGCACCTCGACGCCGCGCAGTTGAGCAACTTTGTTGAGATTAAAATCGTTGGTGATGATTTTGCCCTTGACTTTTTGCGCGAGCCGCACGAGTTTTGAATCGACGCCGTTGATATCATCGAAGTCGATGTTCATCACTTCGACCGTCATCTTCGACGAATCGTCTTGAATCGATTGAAGGACATCGAGTCCGCGCCGACCTCTGACACGACGGAGCGCGTCGGGCGAATCGGCGATGTGCTGAAGTTCCTCGAGCACGAACACGGGGATTAGGAGCGTGCCCTCGAGAAAACCCGTCCGGCAGATGTCGGCGATCCGTCCGTCGATGATCACGTTTGTATCGAGCAGCTTATAGCGCTTTTCGACGTTGGCTTTATCGGCAGCCTTTTTGAGATCGACGGGCGTCGGAGCGGGCGGTTTTTCGACGGAGGCGGCGGGCTTGGGCGTCGCCTTTTTCTGTTTGACGATCGAAACTTTTTCGGCGGATTTATTTTCTTCGACGCGTTCTCGAGGACGAAGCACTTCCTTCAGGACGCGCGGGATGAAATCGAACCCTGCGGCGAGCTCACGGCGTTTTTTGATGGTGATGTGTATGCCGAGGTAGCCGAGGACGATGCTGAAAATGACGGGGATATAATCTCCCACGACGGGGATTTTCGCGAATGAATAGCTGAGGAGATTTGCGATTATAAGTCCGATGGTGAGACCGCAAGCGCCGGCAATGACGTCGTGAATGGGCATTTTGCCGAGCTGTTTTTCGACGAAGAGAGTAAAGCGGCGGAGTTTGCCGAGCAGATAGGGCGAGGCGAACCAACCTGCGAGTCCGCCGAGGAGTGCGCCGGTGAGGATGCAGATCAGACCGGCGACGGTGAGTTGGAAGATGCCGAGGTCGACGTTGAAAATTTCGGTGCTGAGGTAAGTTGCGAGCAACGGGCTGGCGAGTTTGAGCAATGCGCCGCCGGCAATTGCGAGGAACAAGGTGAAGATGGTGCGTAAAACTTTGTCAAGCATACAATCCCTCCTTTATCGACTGATGAGAACCGGCGCAAGCATAGCACAGGGGCGTGAAAAAATAATGATTGCTATTTGAGTTGACGAATGACGACGCGATCTTCGCCGTCGATATCGGCGAGGCGGACGGCAATGATCTCCGATTTGGAGGTTGGGACGGTTTTGCCGACGTAATCGGCGCTGATGGGGAGCTCACGATGTCCGCGATCGATGAGCACGGCGAGTTGGATCATTTTGGGGCGCCCGAGATCGATGAGCGCATCGAGCGCGGCGCGGATGGTGCGACCGGTATAGAGAACGTCGTCGACGAGCACGACGATTTTGCCGGTGATGTCGTCTTTGATGTCGGTGGAGCGGACGATCGGTTGCGATTGGAGGGTGGAGAGATCGTCGCGATAGAGGGTGATGTCGAGGACGCCGGACATGGGCGTGCGACCTTCGGATTGTTCGATGGCGTTGACGAGGCGATTGGCGATGGGGACGCCGCGCGTCCTGATGCCTACGAGGATCACGTCGTCGATGCCCTTATTGCGTTCGATGATCTCATGAGCGATGCGCTCGATCGCGCGGCGCATGTCCTCCGACTCCATCACTACGGTTTTTTCAATGAACTCTGCCATGATAATTCTCCTCTCAAAAAATTTACTCCCGCCCACCCGCCCCATGCGCCTTGGCAGGCGCCTCGCTTTTTTTTGGGGCGCCGCCGACGGCACTGCTGAAGGTTGCCGCCTTTGATCGAGCGACGGGCGCCGCCGACGCGGGTGGGAACCGCTTTCATAATTGGGGCGCTGCCAATGGAGGGCGGGGGCGTTGGCGGCGCCTCATCATAAATCCTGCCTCAACCGACGGAGGATCGCCGCCATGTCGTCGGGGAGCGGCGCCGAAAATTTCATCACCTCCCCCGTCGTCGGATGCGTCAACGTCAGCTCCCGCGAGTGCAACGCTTGACCCGTCATATTAAATTCGTTCCGTCGCGCGCCGTAAATCGGATCGCCCAACAGCGGGTGCCCTATCGCCGTCATATGCACTCGAATCTGATGCGTCCGTCCCGTCCGCAATCGACACTCAACCAACGTATATCGATCAAACCGCTCGAGTACTTTAAACTCCGTCGTCGCAGACTTGCCACCTTCAACTATCGCCATCTTTTTTCGATCAAGCGGGCTCCGACCGATCGCCCCGTTGATGATCCCCGCGTCCGACTTCACCACGCCATGCACTATCGCCTCATATACTCTCCGCGCGGATTTATTTTTTATCTGCTCGGCAAGATCGACGTGCGCCCGATCATTTTTCGCGACCACCATCACGCCCGACGTGTCTTTATCCAATCGATGTACGATGCCCGGACGCATCACTCCGTTGATCCCCGACAAATCTTTGCAATGATACAGCAGCGCGTTCACCAACGTCCCGCTGTATATTCCTTCTGCCGGATGCACCGTCATGCCCCGCGCCTTGTTCACTACAATTATATCCGCGTCCTCATATAAAATGTCGAGCGGTATATCCTCCGGCTCAACGTCCGTCGGCGTCGGCTCCGCCTCTTCGATCGTGATCACATCGCCCGACTTCAACCGACAATTATTTTTCGCCGTCCGACCGTTGATCAACACATCGCCCCGCTCGATCGCCCGTTGAAAATGATTCCGCGATTGATCAAGACGCTCCATCAAAAATCGATCCAACCGTTGACCGCCCGCGTCCGCCTCCAATGTGATCATTCGTCCGCCCGCCCGTTCGCATCACTGCAGAAATCGATGAACGCTTGCGCCGCCTTCGACACGTACCGATCCTTCTTCCACGCCAGACCGATATCTACGTAAATCGGCTCCGCCAATGGGATCGCCTTGATCTTCGTCGTCGCGTTGCAAATAAAATCGAGCAGAAACGCAATCCCGACGCCGTGCGCCACCAACCCCATTATCGTTACGATCTGGCTCGACTCGAGCACCACATTTGCCGCAAGCCGCTGTCGTTTCAATCGCTCCTGTATAATCTCGCGGAGATACGAGCCCTCCTTCATCATGATCAAATCCGCGTGCTCAATGTCCGTCGACGCAATCGCTTGCCGTTGAGCCAATTCGCTATCGACCGGCACGCACGCCATCAATTGTGATCGGCTCATCGGTAATACATTCAACGTCGGCGGCACATTCGAGATGATCACAATCCCGAAGTCTAACTCGTCGCGCTCGAGCTTCTCGCGGATCGACATCGACCCCTCCTCGAACAACATCACGTCGAGCCCCTGATGCAAATGTTGAAAGCCGGAAAATATTTTCGGGAATAAGTACGCCCCCATCATCGGCGGGATTCCGATTTTGATCGTGCCCTTCTGCAATTGCTTGTAATCGTTGACTTCGAGGACGGCGTCTTCGATGCACCGCAACGCGGTTTCGATCCGACTCAAAAATACCGCGCCTTCGGGCGTGAGCGACAATTGCTTTTGGCTCCGATCGAACAACAATATTCCGAGCTCCGATTCGAGTTTTTTGATCGCCACCGTGATGTTGGGCTGCGACACCTTCAAACGCTGCGCCGCCCGCGTGATATTTTTTAATCGGCTTGCCATTTGGAAGTATTCAAGCTGCCGGAGTTCCAAGCTCATCACATCCTCTCATAGCCACAATTTATGACAGGTCGATTGTACTACAACGCAATCGCAATGTAAAATTATTTCTGTTGACGGTCGGCGCTTGATTAACGACGTTGCATCGCATATAATTGCGCCTGTGATCAATGGGAGGAGTGTTGGCAATGGCATTGACAGGAATACGCGGCGCAACGACCGTCGACGTCAACAACAAAGAAAATATTTGGAGCGCGGCGCAACTTTTGATGACAAAATTGATGTCGGCGAATCGATTGAAGTGCGAACAGATCGGTGCGGCGATCTTCTCGTCGACGGAGGATTTGACGGCGGCGTTCCCGTCGACGGGCGTGAGGCAATTGCCGTCGTTCTCGATGATCCCGATGTTCGACACGCGCGAGCCGGCGATTGAAGGGAGTCTGCCGATGTGCATTCGAGTGCTGTTGTTGACGGACGTTGAGCGCGAAGTGCCTGACATTTGCCACGTGTATTTGAAAGGAGCGCGCGCACTCCGCCCCGATTTGGCGAAAGGGTAATTCTCGCCGCCGCCTGTCCGATGAATAAGAGGGGGCGCCGCCTGCGCTCCCACCCACGGAGGTCGGCACCCAACGGAGGATGGCATGCCCACCCGCGCAGTCGGCGCTCGCATGATCGAGCGAAGGCGTCGGCTTTCAACAGGCGGAAGGAGCGACGCTCGACGGCGGCGACGCCCGACTCGAGAGGTTGACGGCGGCAGCCTTCACATCCGCGCCGGCGGCGCCCGCTTCGATCAATTGACGGCGACGAGTTGAGAACGTCGAGCGCTGCCGACGCGCCTGTGCGTTCCTGCCCGTCGAGGTCGGCGCCCTGCCACCCTCGATCGAAGGCGGCGGCTTTCAACGGCGGTGAGTTGAAAAAGTCGGGCACTGTCGACGCGCCTGTGCGCTCCCGTCCCTCGAGTGCGGCGCCCTGCCACGCTCAAGCGAAAACGCCGATTTTCAACGACGGCGAGTTGAGAACGTCGAGCGCTGTCGACGCGCCTGTGCGCTCCCGTCCGTCGAGGTCGACGCCCTGCCACGCTCGAGCGAAGGCTCCGACTTTCAACAGGTGGAAGGAGCGACGCTCGACGGCGGCGACGACCGAGCCGAACAGTCGGCGGCGGCTTTCAACGGCGACGAGTTGAGAACGTCGAGCACTGCCGACGCGCCTGTGCGCTCCCGTCCGTCGAGTGAAGCACCCTGCCACGCTCAATCGAAGGCGCCGACTTTCAACGGCGACGAGTTGAGAACGTCGAGCGCTGTCGACGCGCCTGTGCGCTCCCGCCCGTCGAGTGCGGCGACCTGCCACGCTCAAGCGAAGGCGCCGGATTTCAACGACGGCGAGTTGAGAACGGCGGGCGCTGTCGACGCGGGGTGGGAACCACCGACTCCGTTGGGCGCTGCCATTCGGGGGTGGGAGCGTTGGCAGCGCCCCATATGACAATAAATTTTAGGAGATGATTATATGAAAGGAAGGTTCGGCGCTTACGGCGGACAATACGTCCCCGAGATCGTCATGCCCGCGCTCATGGAGCTCGAGGCGGCTTATGATCAATTCCGCGCGGATCCGAATTTTTTATCGGACTTCGATTTTTATTTGAAGAGCTACGCGGGTCGACCGACGATTTTTTATTCCGCCGACAAATTGACGAAGCATTACGGTCGGGCGAAAATTTATCTCAAGCGCGAAGATTTACTTCATACCGGCGCTCATAAAATCAACAACGCGCTCGGTCAAGCGCTGCTCGCCAAGCGCATGGGCAAGACCAAAATCATTGCGGAGACCGGCGCGGGGCAACACGGCGTGGCGTCGGCGACGGCGGCGGCTCTTTTCGACATGGAATGCACGGTATTCATGGGCGTTGAGGATATCGAGCGGCAAAAGTTGAATGTCTTTCGCATGAAACTGCTCGGCGCGGAAGTTCATCCCGTCAAGAGTGGCACCGGCACGTTGAAAGACGCAACCAGCGAAGCGATCCGACATTGGGCGACGCACGTCACCGACACATATTATTTGATCGGCTCGGTGGTCGGACCGCATCCTTATCCGACGTTGGTGCGCGATTTTCAAAAATGCATCGGTGAGGAAATCCGCGCGGATTCGATCAGAACGATCGGTCGATTGCCTGATTATGTAGTTGCGTGCGTGGGCGGCGGCTCGAATGCGGCGGGAACTTTTTACGACTTCCGAAACGAGCCGTCGGTTAAAAAAATCGGCGTCGAGGCGGGCGGTCGGAGTGATGCGGTCGGCGACAACGCCAAAACTTTGTCGGGAACGGGACGCCCGGGCGTGTTGCACGGCGCCTACAGTTACGTGTTGCAGACGGACGTCGGACAAATTATCGAGGCATATTCGATCTCGGCGGGCTTGGATTATCCCGGCGTCGGTCCCGAGCACTCGTTTATGAAGGACGCGGGCATCGTCAAATACGTCGCCGTCACCGATCAAGAGGCGCTCGACGGATTTAAACGGCTGTCGAGAATCGAAGGGATTATACCGGCGATGGAGAGCGCGCACGCGATTGCTTATCTCGAAAAATTGATGCCGACGACGACGCCTGAAGAAGTTGTCGTGGTGTGCTTGAGCGGGCGTGGCGATAAAGATGTGCAGATGGCGGCGCGCGCAATGGGCGTCGAAATTTGATCGGAGGTGAGAACGTTGACGCGATTGGAAAAAAAATTGGCGACGCTCCGCGCGGAAGGTCGCAAAGGATTGTTCATATATATCACGGCGGGCGCTCCCGATGTTGAGACGAGCGTGCGTGCGATGCTCGAGGCGGAGCGCGCGGGCGCGGACGTGATCGAATTGGGGATACCGTTCAGCGATCCGTTGGCGGACGGTCCGGTAATTCAAGAGTCGTCGGTGGCGGCGATCCGAAACGGGATGACGGTCGACGGCGTATTGGATTTGGTTCGACGGATCAGAAAAGAGTCGGAGATGCCGCTCGTCGCGATGGGCTATATAAATAATCTGCTGAGTTATGGATTCGACGGTGGCGAGCATTACAACGGCTTTGAAAAATTTGTGGTCGATGCGAAGGCAGCGGGGCTCGACGGCGTGATTTTGCCGGACGTTCCTCACGAAGAGTCGGGCGCGATGCGCGAGATCAGCAAACGCAATGAATTTCATCTGGTGGAGTTCATAACGCCGGTGACGACGGTCGAGCGAATGAAGGAGACTTGCACCGACGCCGACGGATTTATATATTGCGTGTCGAATACGGGCGTGACGGGCGTCAAGGAATTAGATTTCAGCGTGATAAATCGGGTGGCGCGCGCGGCTCGACAGTTTACGTCAACGCCGATGGCGGTCGGATTCGGGATCGGCAATGCGGAGTCGGCGGTGGCGGCGGCGGTCGAAACGGACGGAGTGATCGTCGGGAGCGCGGTCGTGAGACGATTGCTCGACGGCAAATTTGACGATGCAATGTCGTTAATCCGATCGATGCGTGAGGCGCTCGATAAAAAATATCACGGCTGATCCGCGCGATTCGACGAATAAATTAATCCCGCCCACCCACCCTCGAAAAACTTTTTTTC